>JAWXAX010000070.1 GCA_034439735.1 Rhodothermales bacterium
ATCTCAACAGTTTCTCAAGGTTTAATGTGGCTTCCCTCAGCCTCTAACCTTGAACGGTCGTCGCAGCCATTCAACGGATTTACCGTGATGATACTTAGTCTTACTCACCAAAGAAACTCGTCATCCCCCGGTCAAAGCCGGGGGCAGGCTCCCGCGAACGCGCGGAACCATGCGAGCTTCAACGATGACGAAGTTACGAGAAAGGAGCAGCAAGTGAGCTATTCTCGAGTGTTCAATGGGTCCCCAATCAAGTTGGGGATGACGACCATGGAGTGTGTAGTGGAAACCGGCTTGTGTCGTACTTCAACTCCTGATTCGCATTAATCGCTAATGGCTAATCGCTATTCGCTAATCCGCAGGTCGCGATACCACGCCTCCGCCGCCGGCCCGCCATGGATCTGGACGCAGAGTATGCCGGAAGTGTCGACATGTGTCTGCTCGGTATAATCCGTCGTCTGCTGGCCATTGATCCATATCTGGATGCGGGGGCCGCGGGCGACGAGGCGGTAGTCGTTCCACTCGGTGTAGCTGGAGAACGACGCCAGGCCTTCCACCGCCGGCACGATGAACCGGTCGCGCCGGCTCTCGTCGTACAGGGCGCCCCAGACGGGGATCGGGCTTTCGTTGGAGCCGATGGCGCCGATGTCCGCCTGGTAGCCGGACACCTCATGGTGGTCGGGAATGCGCTTCGTCCGGAACTGGATGCCGCCGTTGTTGACGTTGCCGGCCATCTTCGACTGGAGCGTCAGCTCAAAATCCCCAAACTCCTTTGTGGTGCAGAGGAATTCGTTGTTGGGGATGGCGCGGTCCAGCCGGCCGGCGACGATCGATCCATCCTCCACCCGGAAATACTCCGGATTTCCCTCCCAGCCGGTCAGTGTCTGGCCGTCGAACAACGGATAACTCAGCGGCTTGATGCGGATGTTTTTGTGCCACACCTCGGCGGCCGGCCCGCTGTGTATCTGGGCGCAGATGCGGCCCGTGCCGGGCACAGACTGCGTCTCGGTGAAGTCGGTCGTGAGCACATCGTTTACCCAGATCTGGATCCGCGGGCCGTCGGCGAGGACGCGATAGGTGTTCCAGTCGGTGATGTGGACGAAGTCTGGGATGTCCTCCCGGGCCGGCGAGAGGTATTTGTTGCGGCGGGTTTCGTCGTACATCGCGCCCCAGACGAACTTCGTGTTTTCGGGCGGCCACTCGCCGATGTCGGCCTGGTAGCCGGAGACCTCGTAGTGGAGCGGGACACGTTCGGTGCGGATCTGAATGCCGCCGTTGTTACGCCGGCCGTTCATACGCACGTCCAGGCGGAGATCGAAGTTGCCGAACCGCTCGTCGGTGCACAGGAAGTTGTTATGGGGGATCTCGCGGTCGAGCCGGCCCGAGATCAACACCCCATCCTGCACCCGGAAGTACTCGGCGTTGCCCTCCCAGCCGGCGAGGGTCTGGCCGTCGAAGAGCGGTCGGAAGCCATCGTCCTGTGCGACGGCGGGGAGGATGGGCAGGAGGAGAAGGAGTACGAGGTAGCGTCGGAGGAGAGGCATGGAGGTGTTGGGGTGGATGGCGGGGGGTCTCGGGGAAGATAGGCATCGTTAAGAAGATGTAAAACAAGGCGGCACAAGGCCCCGCATCCGGGCATTTTCCTGTACTTTTGGATGCATTTTCCACCGATCGCCGCCCTCATGATCCGACGTGTCACCCCTTCGTCGCCCTTGATTCCCGGGATGCTCTGGTATATCCTCCTGTTGATGACGTTCGAGCGCGTCGCCGAGGCGCAGGATCGACGGATGCGCGCGCACCGGTTGGGGGAGGGCGACCGAGTCCAGCTCAACGGCCGGCTCGACGAGCCGTTCTGGCGCCTGGCCGAGCCGGCGACGGATTTCCTCCAGCGGTTCCCCGTCGAGGGCCAGCGCTCGTCCGAGCCTTCGGAGGTGTTTGTGGTGTACGACAGCGACCATCTCTATATCGGCGCGATGCTGCACGACAGCGAGCCGGACGGCGTGATCGGCCATCAACTCCAGCGCGACGCGTCTCTGGCGTCGGACGACCGATTTATGTGGATACTGGATACCTTCCACGACGGGCGCACCGGCTATTTTTTCGAAATCAACCCGGCCGGCCTGATGGGGGATGGGCTGTTGATCACCGGCGGGGTCAATAAGGCGTGGGACGGCATCTGGGAAGCCCGCGTGTACCGCGGCGAGCACGGGTGGTCCGCCGAGATCCGCATCCCCTTCCGAACCCTCAACTTCAACCCGGACAATGACACCTGGGGGATCAACTTCCAGCGCACGATCCGCCGCCAGAACGAGGAGACACTCTGGAACGGCCACCGGCGCAACCAGAGCCTGTTCGAGGCCGTTTTTGCGGGCGATTTGACGGAACTTCGGGAGATGTCGCACGGCGCCGGCCTTGAAATAAAGCCGTACGGTGTCGGGGGCTGGCGCTACGTGCCGGCGCAGGACCGCCCGACCCGGTACAGCGGGGATTTTGGGGTCGATCTCACCTACAGCATCACGCCGAGCCTGCGCGGGGCGTTGTCGATCAACACCGATTTCGCGGAGGTGGAGGTGGACCAGCGCCGCGTCAACCTGACGCGTTTTCCGCTTGTTTTTCCAGAGAAGCGGGACTTCTTCCTCGAAGGATCGAACCTGTTTGAATTCGCGCCGCGCAACGCCGCCAACCTCTTTTTCAGCCGACGTATCGGCCTCGACGGCGGTCAGCAGATACCCATCGTCGCTGGCGCGCGCGTAGCTGGTCAGCAGGGACGGTTCGATATAGGCGTGCTGCAGGTCCGCACCGCCCGGGCCGACGCGCTTCCCGCGGAAGATTTCTCCGTCGCCCGCGTGAAACGAAACTTCGGGGAGCAGTCGAGCCTCGGCGTGATGGCTACGCGTCGCGCCTCCGACCGCTTCGAGGGCGCCGCGTTTGCGCCCGACCGCTATTCCCTCGGGGCCGACCTCGAGCTCACCACCCGGCGGTTTCTGGGGCTGGATAAAAACTTCAACTTCCAGGCCTTCTGGGCCTGGCATAACGACAATGTCTTTGCGGACACCTCCAGCGGCCTGGATCGCAGCGTCCGTGGCCTCCGGTTCCGCTACGCCAACGATCCGGTCGTCTTCCAGACGTCCTTCCGGCAGTTCGGCTCCGTCTACAATCCGGCTGTAGGATTCGTGACACGGAATAACTTCAAGCGGCTCGAACCCCAGGTCGAATACCAGCCACTGATGCGGCGGAGCGCCGCGATCCGCAACCTGCGTTTCCAGGTGGCCTACGAAACCATCTGGAGCCTTCAGAATGCCGTTTTGACACGCGGGCTCAGCGCCGAGGTGTTCGGGATGGAGTTGGAGAGCGGGGATGAATTCGCGCTGACGTACGAGCGCGCGCGCGAGGTGTTGGAGCGCGATTTTACGATCTACCAGGACCTGACAATTGTGGCCGAGACCTACGATTTCCAGACGATCGGCTTCCAGGTCGAGTCCGCCAGCCGGCGAGACGTGTCCGTGGCAGGTGGGGCGTCCTACGGATCGTTCTGGACGGGCACCCGCGGCTCCGTCGCCGGCGCGCTGACCGTCCGCCCCCGCGCCGGCATGAGCACGACCCTGTCGTGGGAGCACAACGACGTCGACCTGGACGAGGGCGCGTTTATCACCAACCTCTACGAGTTCACCCTCGGCTGGCAGTTCAGTCCCTGGACCTCCCTCACGGCCATCACGCAGTACGACGACGTCTCCGAGCGCCTCACTCTCTTCACCCGCTTCCGCTGGACGATTCGCCCCGGGAACGACCTGTTCTTCCTCTTCACCCGGAACTGGGAAAACGAGTTCGTCCAGACGCCAAACGCCAACCGGTTCATGCTCCGGGCATTCGAGACCGGCGCTGCGTTTAAAGTGAACTACACGCATCGGTTGTAAGGCAGGGCAGGCAGGTTGCTTATGATATACCCTTTCTGCCTGCCAATAATGCACAAAAAACGCTTGTCATTGTGACACTTCGATCGCTTGCGATCGAATAGCCTGTCATGGTGAGCCATCGATCGCTTGCGATCGAAGTGTCGAACCACCTACAGGCCGACCGCGTTTTTGTCTGGAGGTAAGTGCGGTCGTCCTCGAGGTCGTTCGACACGGGCCGATTCCATCGTCCCGGCTCACGAAGACACGATGGCCGACCGCGTTTTTGTCTAGAGGTAAGTGCGGTCGTCCTCGAGGTCGTTCGACACGGGCCGATTCCATCGTCCCGGCTCACGATGGCGGTGGATTTTATCTTCCAGAGGGTATATCCGGCCAGGCAACTACGTCTAGAAGGAGAAATAACCTCCTTCAGACATGGCGCGGACCTTTCACGTGTATATCCTCAGCAATCGCCGGCGGACGGTGCTCTACACCGGAATCACGAACAATCTACCCGTGCGTCTTGAAATGCATCTGGCCGGCATGGGGAGTGTTTTCGTTAGCCGGTACAAGGTATTTGATCTCGTATACTTCGAGGCCTTCGAAAGATCGGAAGAAGCCATCGCTCGGGAAAAACAGATCAAGGGGTGGCGGCGTGAGAAAAAGCTGACGCTGATTCTCCGCGCCAACCCCAAAATGATCGATCTGAAAAGTCAGCTGATATGAGCTTTGGTCTTTGAGAAATGGTTGAGAAATAGTCGTTACTCCCTTCTCGTCATCCCCAACTCGATTGGGGATCCAAGCCATTCATGCAGCATTGCATGGATCCCCGCTTTCGCGAGGACGACGAACCGGGAGAATTGCCGGGTCTTGCGCATTCGGTAGAGAGTCGGCAGCCCGAAGAGCGCACCGAATGCCCCGAAGGCGTAGACGAGGCCGCGGCCTTTGATGAGGATCGTCTTCTCGAAATCCGGCTGGATGTCGTACAGATGGCACCACAGGGCCATGACGCGCGCCGCGTTGTACAGTTACTCGTCGGCCGGGCAGGCGTGGCCGTACTGGCCGCGAGAGCTGCCGGCGTGGCGATGAGGTCCTCCTGGCGGACTGGTTTCATATCCACCACATTCCGCTCGTTCAGGAATTGCATAGGACGTGGATCGGCTGCGATCCCCGCCTATCAGGATGCCTGACAAGATGGCGCCGCTCACCGGGGAGACTTCCCCGATCACCCCGATGCCGTTAAATAGCCCGAAATGGGTGAAATGGCAGAGGGCAATGCCGGCGAAAGCGCCGACGGCCTGAAGCCAGAAGGCCTGCGCGGTCTCGATGGTGAAGGAGAGCCCCAGCGCGGTGGTGAGTAACAGCAAGAACCGGAGGAAGTCGCTTTGTTCGAGCATGGTGAGCGGCGTGTGAGCGGGGGATGGGTGTAAGTAGAAAATTACGGAGTGCGAGTCAATACGCGTTTGGATTGCCCGCCTTGCCGGCTGGCATTTAATGTCACGCGCTCCTATTCTGACGCATCAAGCCATCAACGCTCCGCCAAACCTGCCCCCGGCCTCCTGCCATGCCTGCGTCAATTCGTACTTCCCGCCGTCATTTTCTTCAATTGATCGCCGGCGCCTCGGCCGTCGCCGCGTTGCCCCGCAGTGCCCACGCCGCGCCGGCGGATCTCGTCTGGCGCGATGTCCGTGATTGGGGGATCGAAGGGAAGGGGTGGATGGATACAAAACGGTACTTCGACCGGCTGCCCGGCAAGGCGGAGGGGGTCGTGCGGCCGCCGGTGTGGGACCTGTCGCGGCACTCCGCCGGCCAGTCGGTCCGGTTCGTGACCGATGCGCCGGCCATCCACGTGCGCTACACGTTGCTGTCCGACCGCCTCGCGATGCCGCATATGCCGGCGACGGGGGTGAGCGGACTCGATCTCTACGCTACCGACGACCACGGCGTCGACCGGTGGGCCGCCGTGGTGCAGCCGGAGGCGCAGACGGTGGAGAAACCGGCCGCCGAGGGATTGCGGCCCGGTAAACGGCGGTACACGGTGTATCTTCCCCTGTACAACGGCGTCGAATCCCTCGAAATCGCCGTCGATGCCGGGGCGTCGTTTGAGCCACTCGCTCCCCGGGCGGAGCGGCCGATCCTGTTTTACGGGACGTCGATCATGCACGGCGCCTGCGCGTCACGGCCGGGGATATCGATTTCGGCCATCCTGGGCCGCCGGCTCAACCGGCCCGTCATCAACCTGGGCTTTTCAGGCAACGGCCGCATGGAGCCCGAGGTCGGTGCGTTGCTGGCCGAGCTCGACCCGTGTGTGTTCGCCCTCGACTGCCTGCCCAACATGGACGCCGCCGGCGTCGACGAGCGCGCCGCCCCGCTGGTCCGCCAGCTCCGGGCCGCGCATCCGGATACCCCCGTGCTGCTCGTCGAGGACCGGTCGTTCACGAACACTCGTTTCTTCCCGGCGCGCGAGGAGCACCACCGCAACAGCCGCGAGGCATTACGGCGCACCTACGCCCGCCTGCTGGACGACGGGGTCGACCGCCTGTATTATCTCGACGGCGAGCAGCTTCTCGGCGACGACGGCGAGGCCGCCACCGATGGATCCCATCCGAACGACCTCGGGATGGTACGGTATGCCGATGCCTACGAGCCGGCCCTTCGCGCGGCGCTCGGGCAGTATTGATGGATCAAGGCGCGCGCGAATAAACCACCACCCCATCTACCACCGTCATATCGACCCGGACGCGGTGGATGTCGTGGGGCGGTATGGCGTACAGATCGCGCTCCAGCACCACGATATCCGCCTGTTTTCCGACTTCGAGTGAGCCGTTTTCGCCGGCGTCGCCGGCGGCCATGGCCGCGTTGATCGTGTACATCCGCAGGAGCGTCGTGAGGTCCACCCGTTCCTGCGGGATCCACGCCGGCCCGGTCGAATCCTCCAGCGCCCGCCGGGTGATGCCCACCTGGATGGCGTCCAGCGGGTTCATGGACGAGACGTTCCAATCGCTGCCGCCGGCAACGACCGCGCCAGTAGCGGACAGCGACGCGATTGGGTACAACCACCGCGACCGTTCGGGGCCGAGCACCGGCTCGGTGAGCTCCGTGATATACGTGTCCGCGTACGCCCACAGCGGCTGGAAGCTGCCTACCACCCCCAGCTCGGCAAATCGAGGGAGGTCCGCGGGATCGATGAGTTGAATGTGGACGAGGATCGGCGGCGCGCTGTGTGAGCCGTCGCGGCGAGCGTGGGCGATGGCGTCCAGACTCATCCGGACGGCGCGGTCGCCGATGGCGTGGATGTGGATCTGGAAGTCCGAGACGTCCAGCGCCGCCACGAGCGTGTCCAGCTGACCGGGCCGATAGGTGGCCGGCCCAGTGACCGGTCCGGTGGCCGGCCCAGTGACCGGTCCGGTGGCCGGCCCAGTGACCGGTCCGGTGGCCGCCGCCACTTCCGCCACTTCCGCCGCCTCCGATGCCCCGAGATAGGGCGCCAGCAGCGCGGCCGTGCCCGATTCGATCACCCCGTCGGCCATCAGTTTAGCCGCATCGATCCGGAAGAAGGGTGTCGCGGGATGCCGGGCGCGCACACTGATAAAGGAATCCACCTGCGCGAGCCCTCCTTCGGGCGAAACGAACAGAGCACCGATGACGCGGGCCGAGAGCCGTTGTTCAGCCGCCAGCGCGGCGTAGGCCTCGAGCGACTCCGGCGTCAGCGCGGCTTCGTGCACTGCGGTGATCCCGAACGAATTCGCGAGGCGGAGTGCGTCCTGGATGCCGGCGCGCCACTGGTCGGCCGTGTATGCGGGCAGCGCGCGGTTGACGAGGTCGACCGCCGCCTCGCGCAGCGTCCCCGACGGCGCGCCCGAGTTGTCGCGCTCGATCCGGCCGTTGGGCGGGTCCGGTGTGGCGCGGGTGATGCCGGCGCGTTCCAGGGCGAGGCTGTTTACCCAGGCCGAGTGGCCGTCGGCCGCGAGGAGGAACGCGGGGTGGTCGGGCGTCGCGGCGTCCAGGGCGTCGCGGGTCGGGTTGGCCCGCGGGAACGCCGGCAGCGCCCATCCGCCGCCGCGGAGCCAGGCGCCGGCCGGCGTGGTTTCGGCGCAGGTCTGAATCTGTGCCAGGATGGCCTCGGCCATGGCCAGGTCGTCCAGCCGGCACTCGTTTAACTCCACCCCGCTGGTGGCCGGGTGGGCGTGCGTGTCGCGGAAGCCGGGCAGCACCATCCGGCCGGCGAGGTCGACGACCCGCGTCGCCGGCCCCACGAAGCGCCCGACCTCGGCGTCGGCGCCGACAAAAACGATCCGCGTTCCCCGCACCACGACCGCCTCGGCCCGCGCCGGCGATGCCATCGTATAGACGGAGCCCCCGCGTAGGACGAGGTCGGCCGGCGCCTCGCGGTAGCATCCCGGCGCCGCGAGCGTCAGCGTGCACAGCAAGCTGAAAGGCAGGATGAAGGTGCGTGTGCCCATCGGACAGAAAAATAGCGTAAGCGGGATGCGACCCGCGCTGACGGAGGCGGCCACGGTGGGATCGGGATACCGCATGGATCACTTTTTGGTCTCATCCGGCCGGTTTTGCGCGATATCCCACCCCCCGCATCGTTTCGATGACACGGTCGGCGCCCACCCGGGCGAGTTTCTGGCGGAGCGTATAGACCTGGACATCCACCACGTTGGTCCCGGGGTTAAATCCCAGCCCCCAGACCTGGGCGAGCAACTCGTCGCGTGTGAAATAGTGCCCCGGGTGGCGCATGAGCCACTCGAGGAGCGCGAATTCGCGCCGGCGAAGCCGCACGGGCTCGTGCCCGACCACCACTTCGCGATGCCTTCGGTTGAGGCGGATCGGACCGCACGTCATCCAGTCCGCCACGGGCTCGGGCGGATGCCGGTCGGTCGGCATCTGGTGGACCACCGCCTGCCCATCCCGGGGTGAGGCATGTGGTAATAGCCGCAGGGGGAAGGCCGGCGGGAGCGATAACGCATGGGACTGGGACATGGCGAGGTCGGGCTGATGCGTGGGGGATCTTGTTTCTCCTTCTAGACGCGATCGCCCCCCGTCCGCATACCCTGTACGACCATCCAAGTTACGGGATCGTTACAAGTGGGCGACTGGCGATCCCGGACGTCGCATTTCATTTTCCGCTCATGTTTCTCCTGCCTCGCCGGGCGATTATGGGGTCGTCGAACCTGTATCCTCGTCTCCCATTTTGCCATGCCGCTTTCGATCGCTGTCCTTCCCACCCCCGCGCCGGCCTTGCTGGCGCTCTTGCCGGCCGTGCTGGCGCATCGGCATCGCGTTGTTCCGCTGGCGCTTTCGGGGCGTGAACTGGAGGTGGGGGTAGAGGCGTTGCCCGAGCCGGCCGTGGCGCGCCGTCTGGCGTTGGTGACGGGGCGGCGGATCCGGCCGGTGCCGCTGCCGGCCGAGGATCTGGCCGAACTGCTGTCCGCGTGGTACCCGGAAGGGAGGCGCCAGGAGGTCCTGTCGGCCCCGCGCGAAGCCGGCCCGGTCGGAAGCGCCATCCAGCATGTGGAGGTAATCGTGCAACGGGCGCAGGAACGCCGGGCGAGCGATATCCACCTGGAGCCAGCGGAGGAGGGCTTGCGAGTGCGGTACCGGATTGATGGGGCGTTGCGGGTCGATCGCGTCCTGCCGGCGCGAATGCAGGACGAGGTCGTTTCCCGCATCAAGATCCTCGCGGGTCTCGATATCGCCGAGCGTCGCCGGCCGCAGGATGGGCGGTTTCGGTTTTTAAGCCCCGCCGGGGAAGTCGATATCCGGGTCGCCACGCTGCCCTCTAGTCGCGGGGAAAAAGCCGTGCTGCGACTGCTCGACCGGGGCGGTTCGGGGGGAGGGCTTCCGTTCGACCTGGCCGCGCTCGGCCTGGCCGGCCGCGATCACACGAAGCTGCGAGAGGCTCTCGCTCGGCCATATGGGATGATCCTCTCCACGGGCCCGACAGGCAGCGGCAAAACGACGACGCTCTACGCAGCGCTACAGGCGCTTAATGCTCCCGACATCAACATCGTGACCATCGAAGATCCCGTCGAATACGAGCTCCCTGGCGTCTGCCAGACGCACGTCCGGCCCGACATCGGGTATTCGTTCGCGCACGCGCTGCGTGCCATGCTGCGGCAGGACCCGGACGTGATCTTCGTCGGCGAGATCCGCGATGCCGAGACCGCCGAGCTGGCCGTCCGAGCGGCGCTCACGGGCCACTTGGTCCTCTCGACGCTCCACACAAACGACGCCGCCGGCGCGGCCGTCCGCCTCGTCGACCTCGGGGTGCCGCCGTTCCTGGTGGGATCGGCCCTGCGGCTCGTCATCGCCCAGCGGTTGCTGCGGAGGATCTGCCCCGCCTGCCGCATCCGCGCCCATCCGCACGCCACCGACGCCGGCTGGCGCGGGGCCGGCTGCCCCGCCTGCCACGACATCGGCTACCGGGGGCGCATCGCGGTGATGGAGACGATGCCGGTGTCGGAGCCGATCGCCAACCTGATCGTGCGGCGGGCCGACACCGCGGCCATTCGAAAACAGGCCCGCGCCGAGGGGATGCGCACGCTCCGGGATGCGGCGCACGATGCCATGAACGCCGGCATCGTCGCGGCCGAAGAAGTGTATGCCGAAACCTGACCAGAAACGCCCATGATCGCCTTGCACGTGATAATTGGCCTCTTCGCCCTGTTGTGCGTCACCACCGCGCAGGAACGGCCTCCGGCTGTCGTCGCGGCATTCGACAGGGACCAGCTTCCCGCCGGCGCACACGCGATGCTTGAGGACCTGAACACGCGGAACGCTGACCTGCGGGATGTCCTGCGGGCCATCGCGCGGCAACACGACATCAACCTTTGGGTGGATGACCGGATCGAAACCTCGGTGACCGTCCGCCTCGCCGGCGTGCCCGTCCTGGAGGCGTTGCTGTTCCTGTGTGAACAGCACGGGCTGGCGCTGGAGCAATCGGGCGGCATCCTGCGAGTGGCGATACTGGAACCGCCGGCTTCTCCACTGGAGGTGCGCGTCGTGGACGGACGTCTTTTTCTCGATCTGCGCGACGCCCCCATCGAAGCGACCGCCCGAGCCTTGGCGGAAGCCGGCGAGACGCCGATCGTCGTGCGCCAGGGCGTCGCGGGTGTGCTGTCCGGCTACCTCCAGGATGTCCCGTTCGAAGTGGGGCTTCACGCGCTTCTCGACAGCAACGGGTTCGTCCTGCGGCAAGCAGACGGCATCTGGCAGGTTGATCGTCGCGGCCGTTCGGCCACGGAGGCCGGAGAAGATTCGGGGGCATGGATCGAGGAACGCAATGGCGCGATCGACCTCGACCTGCGCGACACTGGCATCGCGGAGGCGCTCCAGGCTGTGGCCGACCGGATGGGGTTCGACCTCGTCGTCTATGCTCTCCCCGAAGGTCGGATCACGGTGCGCGCCTCGGGACTCACCGTCGAGCAAGCGCTGAACTACCTGCTTCGGAACACCAGCCTCACCTATCGCCAGGAAGGCGGTGTGATTATCGTCGGCGACCGTCAGCTCTCCGGCATCGCTAGCACCCGCCTCCTTCCGCTTCGCCACATCCAACCCGAAGGCATCGCCGAGCGGATGCCAGATGCCATCCGACGAGCCGCAGCGTTTCAGACGGTCGAGGAGCAAAACGCGCTGCTCGTCACGGCCCCGCAAGACGTCATCGCCGAGGTGGAGGCGATCCTGGTCCAGATTGACGCGCCGACGCCGCAGATCCTCATCGAGGCGCTGGTGGTGGACTTCGAGAGCAGCGATCTCAGTCAGCTGGGGGTGACCTTTGGACGCGACGGGGGAGGCGAGCCGGGAAACGGGCCGGCGGGCGAGACCTACTCTTTCGGCACCGGCGCGGATCAGGCCGGCGGGATCGACTTCGCCGGGGGCGCTCCCGATGCCGAGCGATACGTCAACGCACTCGCCGGCCTGTTGGGTGTCGGCAGCATCACCCGGCTGCCGGATGACTTCTATCTCCGCATCCAGGCCCTCGAAAGGGAAGGCAAGGCCCACGTCCGCTCCCGCCCCCGCATCGCGACGCTAAATGGCCATACGGCCCACATAAGCGTCGGCACCACCCAGTATTACATCCTCAAGACCCTGCTGCCGTTCTCGTCGTCCGGCCAGGTCAACGAGGCCGAACATTTCGAACGCGTCGAGGCCAACGTATCGCTCGAAATCACTCCGTGGGTGGGCGCTTCCGGCGAGGTGACGGCGGAGATCCATCCGACATTCGCGACCCCCGTAGGCGTGCTTGACCCCCGTGTGCCGCCGACGATCAACAACCGGACGGTACGGACGACGGTCCGCCTTCGCGCCGGCGAGACCGTCGCCATCGGAGGGCTCATCCAGGAAAGCGAGTCGGAGGTCTTCAACAAGGTGCCCATCCTGGGCGATATACCCATCGTTGGTCGGCTGTTTAGAAACCGCCGGAAGGACATGCACCGGTCGGAACTGGTCATCTTCATCACCCCGCATGTCTTCACCGGCAACGTGCACGATATCGAGATCGAGCCATGACCGTCCCATTCCTGGATCGCACCGTCACAGGCCTACACGTGGACGACACGGCCATCCGGCGGGTCGATGTCGCACGCCGGCTCGGCCTGCTGAGGGTGCGCGCCGTCGATACCGAGCCAGTGGCGGACGATGGGCTTGAGGCGGCGCTGCGCCGGCTCGCCGACCGCCTGCCGCCTGGCAGGCGACCGGTGGCCGCGGCCCTCGACCCGGCCCACGTGTGGCGCGTGATGCTTCCGCCAACCGATGAGTCGGATCCCGAAGCCGAGGCGGACCGGGTGCGCGAGGAAGTACGCCGCAGCCTCCCCGAAGGCCTCCACCTGGAAGATGTCGTGCTCCGCTGGGCGCGGCTGCCGGCCATCGACGGAGAGCGTCTTTTTGTGGCCTGCGCGCGGCGAGATGCGCTGGCGGATCATCTCGGGCTCTTGCGCGACGCTGGACTGGCGCCGGTCTCCGTGGGCTGTTTGACGCTTGAACTCGGCCACGCGTTTGCCTTCGATCCTGCCTTCACGACCGGCCCCGCGGCGCTGCTGCGGCTGGAGG
Source organism: Rhodothermales bacterium (assembly GCA_034439735.1). NCBI lineage: Bacteria > Pseudomonadati > Rhodothermota > Rhodothermia > Rhodothermales > Rhodothermales bacterium. The sequence goes on from JAWXAX010000070.1 coordinate 12,945, forward strand.
TCGGTGGGGCCGAATTGACACGGTATGCCGGTGGTGTCCTCGTCGGGGTTGAAGAGGTGTTCGACGGGCAGGACGGCTCGGCCGGGTCGTCACTTCCGCCCGGTACGGTGGTTGTCCCGCGCGCCGATAGGCCCAATGCGTTGAATTCGTTGGCGGCGGCCGCTCCGCTGAAGCCGATCCACGGCCATGCGATGGTGCCGGCGTTGGCGGCGCCGGCGGCGGCGCTGGCGGTTGCGCGCCTGTTTCCCGCGCTGCCGGCCATCGATTTTCTGGAGCCCGCCGAAGCTCGCCAGGCCCGCGATGTTACCGACCGGCGCGAGGCGGTGCGGGTAACCGCAATATTGGGGCTAATCCTCCTGCTTCTCGTCGCCGGCATCACCGGGGCGGAGGCCGTTCTCCGCCATCGCCTTGCCGAGGCCGAGGCGGCGGTGGTCAACCTCGCGCCCCAAAGCGACGCCCTCCGCGCCGGCCGCGCTGCGCTGGAGAACGACCGCGTCCGGTGGCTCCATGTCAACGAGTCGATAGCGGCTCCGACCGGCGCGGCCGGGGCGCTTGAGCGGATCGGGCGGTCCGTTCCAGCAGAGGTCTTGCTGGAAGGGATTGCGTGGGAAGCGACAGATGGGGAACGACTTGTTTTTTCCGTCGCCGGCCGCTCGCCTCAGGAAGCGGATTTCGCAGCGCTGATGGAGTTGCTGGAGGCCGGCGAACCGGGTCACCAGGTCTCTCTGGTGTCGGTTGGCGACGGGCGCTTTGTGGTACAGGTCTCGTTTCCATCAAACGGCCCGGGAGGGGGATGATATGACGGTTTCCATCGACACGATCACACAACGGCCCTGGGCGGCCCTTGCACTGGGCATCCTCATGGCGTTTCTGGGAATACTCGTATCGATCGTGGGGCCACGCGCAGCCGCTGTCCAGGCGCTGTATCGGGATGCCGTTGCCCTGGAGTCCGAGCAGGTAACCCTTGCTGGCTGGGAAGAAGGGATGGCCCGACTCGGGCGTGAGCGGGCCATCCTGGCGGCCGTCATGACGCGGGAAAGGGTCTACTTCCCGCGCCTCGACGAAGAGGCGGCGGTCATCCGCGCCATCGAGCAGGCCGCCGACTCCGCCGGCGTTTGCCTCACCCGCTGGCAACCCGGGGACCCTCGCCGACTCGAGGCCCACACGGAGCGGGCCTTCGGACTCGATGGGGTAGGCCCGTTTCATGCGGTGGGAGCACTCATCAGCCGGCTGGAACGGACCCCCGGGCGGTTGCGCGTGCCTGCCGGCTCGATCCGCGCGGTGCGGGCGGGTGCGGTCGAGGTCCGCCTCGAACTCGTCGCCGTTTTTGCCGACGAATCACAGGCTACGCCATGACTACACCTGCCTCCAATCAAAAGTGGCTGCCCGCCGGATTGGCCGTGGCGGCTATCGGGATCTGGGGATACAACGTCCTCCAAATCGTTATCGCCGTCGAATACCCCCTCGAGGTTTCGGATGTCGCTGAGGCGCCGATCGACGCGGCGCCCGAGCGCCTCCTGCAAGCGCCGGCCCCACCTTACATCGGCGACTTCCGCGACCCTTTCCACCCGCTGAAAGCACCGTCGCGGCCGATGAAAGAAATACCGACTCCACTGGCTCAATACTCCCTCCTTGCCATCATTGGGGAAACGGCCATTCTAGAGGATTCCACCGGCACTGCCCACGTCGCCGCCGCTGGCGATACGCTGGGTCCCTACACACTCCAAGTACCTGCCGCCAACGCCGTCCGGCTCTCTTCCGGCCGGTATACGAAAACAATTTACCTGCTCGAATAACCGTCATGCATCCCTCAATTATAAAGAAGATCCTCTCCTCGCAAGAGGAGGGGCAACCCCCTTGCCAGCGGGGGTGGGGAGGAGTCACGAAAGGCAGCAAGACGCTTCCAATGGAGGCGCAACCCTGGCGCCAGTGGGGGTGGGGAGGAGTCACACGAATCGGTGAGACACGGTGTCATCCCGCACTTGCTACGGGATCCAGTCGGATGAGTCATCCCTCTGGATCCCCGATTGGGGTCGGGGATGACGAGAAGTTGGACGACGCCGGCTTCTCCCTCACCGAACTCATGGTTGTTGTCGTCATCGTCGGTATCCTGGCGATGCTGGCCATACCCCGCTTCCTCAACGTCACCACCGAGGCCAAGATGACCGAGGCGAAGATGATGCTCCGCCAGGTGCAGACCCTCCAACAGGCCTTTCGGTACGGGAATGACACCTTTACCGCCGACCTCGCGGCGATCGGGTTTGAACAGATCGCCCTGCAGCCCGACGGCGGCACGGCACGCTACCGTATCGCCATCGAACAGGCCGACGCTGCCGGCTTTGTCGCTACCGCCACTTCGGTGGTGGATTTCGACCAGGACGGAATCTTCAACGTCTGGGCAGCCACCGCCGCCGGCGAAATCCGCCAGCGCACCCCGGACTGACAACGCCCACCTCGTACCCTCATGTTAATCACGCTCGTCCTACTCGCCGCCGCCCTCCTCGATGCCCGCACCCGGCGCATCCCCAACCTGCTGACGGGCGCTGTAGCCGTCCTGGGTATGGCGATGGCGGCGACGGGGGGCCCTGAGGTGTTGGGCGCGCGGATCCTGGCCGGCCTCGCGGCTGCCGGATGTCTGGGCGCGCTGCGGGGTCTCGGGCAGGTCCTGTTCGGACAGCCGGGTATGGGGTTGGGGGATGTCAAACTGGCCGGCTCCGTGGGGCTTCTCGCCGGATGGTCGGCCCTCTGGGGGCTTTACCTCGGGCTCCTCCTGGGGGGATTCCTGGCGCTGATCGGGCTTCTGTTGGGTGTCCTCCAGCGGGATTCCCGCATCCCGTTTGCCCCGTTTTTTGCCGCCGGCGCGCTGGCCGGCGCCACAATCTTACCGCCGGCTTTCTGGTTATGAAACATCCCATGCCTCCCAACGAGGGCTCGGCCCTGGCGCTGGTGCTCATGGTGTTCACGATCCTGACTGCCCTGTTCGGGACGGTGCTCATGGTCCAGGTTGCCCAGAGCCGGTTCGTCCGACGCGATGTCTTTCGCCTCCAGGCCCGGTACGCCGCCGAAGGCTGCCTGGCCCGCGCCCTCGTGGCCTGGGCGGAGGCTCCCGGGGAGTCCGAGGATACCGAGCCGGATTGCCGGCGAACGTCGCGTCTTGTTGGTGGCTTCGTGCGGGTCCAACTCGAGGCCCGCGCCGGCCCGGCGCGCCACCGGATCGACGCTCTGGTCGGGTTCGAGCTACCCGAATCCTTGCGCGACGCCATCCTTCACGCCGACGCGCACGGGCAGCTTCACCTCGCCGGCCGGACGATCGTCCGCGGATCCATTCGGGCCGGGTCGCAGGGGGTTCGGACCGGCGTGCTGGACGGGCGCCCCTTTTCAGGGGAGGTGGACGGGCCGATCCACCGGGTGGCCGTCCCGGCGCTGCCGGCGTTCGATTCTCGGGGAGTGATTGCGCAGCGCGACCGGCTTCGCGCCTGGGTTGCAGGCGACTCGCCTCCCGAAGACGGACCAGACGGCCCGACGCGCGTGCGTGGCGAAACGCTCCAATTCGGGACGGTGGACAGCGCCTTATTTCGTAGTCCAGTGTTGCTCCTGTCACGCGACAACCTCCTCCTCGCCGGCTCCCTGCACCTCAAATCGGGTAGCATTCTCGTTGCGGGCGGAGCCCTGGAGATCAGCGGCGATGTACGCGGCGAAGGAGTGCTGGCCTACGCCGGCCGCACGATCGAAGTCACCGGCCGCGTCGAACTGGCCGCCCAGCTCGTGGCGGAAGAGGGCATCCGAGTCGCGGAACACACTCGATTGAACTATCCATCGGTCCTCCTTGTCATCGGGCAAGCCGGCGATCTCGAGGAGGCCGGCGAGGACGTGCCGGGTGCCGAGATCCGGCTGACGGGCGCAGCGGTAGTGGACGGATCGGTGATCGCTCCCAAAATCGACGGCGAGGCGGGAGGCCGGGTGATCGTGGAGGCCGGCGCCACGGTGCGCGGGTTGGTTTACAGCGCCGGCCAGTCGGAAATCGCCGGCCAGGTGCTCGGGACCGTGGCTACTCACCGGTTTCATTTTTATGCTTCACCCACCCACTACGTCAACTGGCTGCGCGACACCAGGATCGACCTCCACGCCCGGCCGGCGCCGTTTCACCTCCCGCTCGGTTTCGAGGGGGCCACGACGCCGGAGGTCGTCACCATCCGATCATGGGGCAACTGACCGAATTCTGCCGCCAATGGATGGACGACGCCGGCTCGACGCTGGTCGAGGCGGTCGTCGCCGTCTCCCTCCTGATCGTCGTACTCACCCCGATGATCGGCGCCTTCGCGTACCAGGCCGGCCAGCACCGGTCCGAACGGCTCACGCTGGCGCTGGCCGTCGGCAGGCGGCAACTGGAGGCCCTCGCTGCCATGCCCGAAGCCGCGCCCGACTCGGCTTCGACGTTCAAGGGGCGATGGCGGGTGGTGTCTACTGCCCGGCGCGATGGCCGGCTAATGGCGCTGGCGGTGGCCGTGTACGACGACCCCGCACCCACGCCGATCGTAACCCTCCAAACCCACCGGTTTGTGCCATGACTAACGATGCCGGCTTCACCCTGGTCGAACTGCTGGTCGCGATGGCCCTCACCCTGGTATCCGTCACCCTGGCCGGCTCCGCGTACCTGTTTCTGTCCCGCGCGGTCAACGGCTGGCAGGAGGATGTGCGCCTCGCGAACGCATTCCACACCACCCTGACCCGCCTGAGCGACGACCTGTACGATGCCGTGGCGGTGTACCGTAGGGCCGATTCGACCGTCGCGCTGGTACGTGTCGATGGCGATACGGTGGCTTATTCCTGGCGTGACGGAGCACTACGGCGGCTGGACCACCCGATGCACGACTTTACGACAGTACTCGGGGTGACATTCGATCTCGCCGCCGATTCGTCGGGCGGGGCTCCCGGCTTTGAGGCCCACCTGGCCCTCGCCGGCCGGCGGCGAGTGCTCGAAACGACTACCCGCGTCAACCGGCGACATCCGTCGCCCTGGCCTCCATGAGACCGCTCACCCTGGCATCTACCCCGGGCCGTCCCGCGCATCAGGGGGCCTGGCATCCGGCAAGGTGGATGTATCGCCGCGTCTCCCGTAAGGCGTTGGCCGCTTTCACGCGGAGCCTCGCCGTGCTGGTGGCCGCCCGGCTGCCGCTGCTGGAGGCCCTGGCTTCCGCCGGTCGTCAGACGCCAGCACCAGGGCTTCGCGCCGCGGCCGAGGCCGTGCTGGAATCCGTGCGCCGCGGTCAAAGCCTGTCGGCCGCGCTCGCCCGTCACCCGGATGCCTTCGATACCCTGTATGTGCAGCTCGTACGGGTCGGCGAAATGACCGGCCGGCTGGGTGACCTGCTGCTTCGCCTCGCGACCTATCAGGAAAAAGTGTACGCCCTGCGCCGCGCCGTGCGGCTCGCGATGGTCTATCCAGGCGTCATCGTCGCCCTGGCCACGGCCTGCGTGGCCTTCCTACTGGTCGTCATCGTCCCCACCTTCTCCGAGATGTTCGCCGATTTTGGGGCCGAGCTGCCGGCGCCGACACGTGCGTTGCTGGCACTAAGCAAGGGACTGCGCGAGCACGCCGGGGTAGGAATCGCAGGTGGGCTTATTGTCGCCGCCGGTGCACGCCGGCTGCTCCGCACCCCAGCCGGCTGGCGCTGGATGGACCGGGTGTCGTTGCGGATTCCGCTCGTGGGGCCGCTGTTGCGGAAGAGCCACGCCGCGCGGTTCTGCCGGACCCTCGGCACCCTGCTGGAGGGGGGCGTGCACCTCACCGAGGCGCTCGCAATCCTCGCGCGAACCAGCGGCCACAGCCAGGTCGAGGCCCTCGTCAGCCGGCTGGCGGTGCATGTAGAACGCGGCGGCCGGCTGGCCGAGCCTCTGCAGGGGAACGAGGTGTTCCCCGAGTTCGTGGTCCAGATGGTCGCCGTCGGCGAAGAGACCGCCCACCTCGATGAGATGGTCCTCCACGCCGCGGGCTACTTCGAGCACGAGGTCGACGCCGCCGTGGAAACCCTGACTTCCGTGATCGAACCCATCCTGATCGCCGTCCTCGGCCTCGCGATCGGCGGATTCCTGGTGGCATTGTACCTTCCTTTGTTCGAGTTGAGCTCGGTCGTGCGATAAGGGTGTAGGGGTGGTAGAGCGAATAGAAAGGATTCCTCCCTGGCATGGAGACTCCTCCGATGGCGATGGACGGCTCCGTGATATTTTAAACCTGGCTTGTTTCAATCCGAGCATGGGTTTAGGTTGCGTGCATGGGCATCAGACCGACAAGCATGAACCCGGCCAACCCGTATGCGGCTACTCTCCATCCCACTCAAACTGGATGTCCTACTTCTTGACCAGGACACCCCGGTGGTCGGGCCCCTCGTCCATTTCGAATGGATGCCCTACGTGGAGGATGGCCACGCGATCAACCCGGATGTCCCGTTTCTGAGCAGCGAGGTGCAGACGGAGCCCTTTAGTCCATCGCGATCCCTCCTCGGGAAAGGATGCCACCTCCACTGGGCCCTGCCGGCAGCCCTCACGCGCACCACCCCGCTCACTTCAAGCCAACGGGCGAGCGCGCCGGCGACACCTGACGACGAACCCCGATTTCCCCCCACGCCCGATCGCTGGCTCGTCCGACGGTCGCGCAACAATCGAACAGATGCGTTGTGGCTGGTCGAAAGCGATTATTTCGCGCCGGCGCCGTCCGAGGGCATCCTCTACCCGATCCGCACCGACAGCGAACACGGGGTAAAAACCGTTTACCTGGGGCGGACGACCCGGCTGGACCTCCTGGCCCCGCGGCCGCCGACCCTCCCATCGGGCGACCAGGCCGGCTACCTTGGCTACCTGACGGCCATCGGGCACGGAGACCCGGCCTTCCACGCGTTTTATCCAAACTGCCGCTCCATCTTTGGTTTCTGGGACCCGGAGGTGACGGACGCGGACCGTGGATCGCTGCGGTACGAGATCGCCGGCTGGTACCATGCGGATGTGCTCGATCCTTTCGGTGGAAACGTGAAGGATAGGTGGGACCCCGCCATCCCCGATGTGCAACGCGTGATTTCGGAAATAACACGCCAGTTTGGGTGGGATCTCACGTGCCTTTCGGCCGTCACGCAGCGGTCGGACCTCCCGGAACGGATCATCTGCCTGGCCCGCATCGACATCGTCGGCGAAAGCGCCCTTACCCTCCGCGATCAACCCGAGATACAACCTGCTACCGCCATCGCAAACACCGGCACGGAGGCGTTGTCAGCCCTCCTGTCCCGTACCGTGTATGGCGCTGATCGGGCAAAAGCCGGCCTGCTCGAAGAGCAACTCGATGCTCTCCATCTGGCCTCCCTCCTCGGAACGGATCAGCTCGACCTCGGCCCCCGATTCAAGGAGGCGCGCCATACCCGCGGCTTCTCGGCGCGGACCGGCCCCACGATCTGGCGCATCCGGCCGAGCCTGCCGGACGTGCGGGGAGACAAGGCGAATGCGGCTGTGCCGGACGCGGCCCTGCCCGATGGGCTGGCGGTTCGTCTGGACGAACTTAATAGCCTCCAACAGGCGCTCGACGCTGTCACCGCGCGGCGCGAGGCGTCCGCCACGCAGCTCCACTCCGACTGGGTCAAGTACATGGAAGCCGCCTACCCGGTCGCCGGCGTGGCGGTGACGTATCCGAACATCGACGACATCGTCCGCTATATCGATGAAACGTCCCTGCCCGAAATCGACCAGCTCGTCCAGACTCAAAAGAGCCTCGCCGGCCAGATCGAACTAAAAAAAGCCGACATCGTCGCGCTCATCGCGCTATCGTCGCCAGAATTAGCACTCGAGCAACGACCGGGGCCCCGCTTCTGGCAACCCAACGAGCCGGTCGTCCTCCTCAGCGGATACGCTGACGCCACCGACCGGCACGATAGCTCCGATATGCTGCCGTGCGCCTGTGTCGACGTCTCTGGAAGCGCCGATCTCAACACCTGGATCTGGGCGGGACCTTCGGCGGCGATGGAGACGCTCTTCAGCCAGGCCCCGCTAACGAGTCGATCCAACGGCTACTCGGTTTCCGACGGACGCACCGAGCACCCGTGCCTGCTCGAATGGGAGGTGGAGATGCGGCCCGTCGTCCAGCGCGACGCCCCGGACCCGGCGGGGCGGACGATCGCGGCCGACTACTTGAACGCCAATTTCTCGTTCGATCCAGGAAGCGGAGACTGGATCGCTACGCAACCGACCCAGAACAGCACATCGCGCTACGCAGGCCGAAGTGTGCTCACGCCTCACGCATCGGAGAAGCTCCGACGCGAGCTGGAGGCCTTCTTCGCCGAGCGGGTCCCCGCCGGCAAGCGGGCGGCCTTCCGCGCCTGGGCCTCCGGCGCGCCGGCGGACCCCTTTCGATTGGCATGGCTCGCCCAGAACTGGACCGGTTTTGCCCACTGGTACCTGACCCTCGGCAGCCACCTCGCCGTATCGATGGGCGGCTCGTGGGTCGAGGCCTGCCTGGCCAGGCTCCAGGACATCATATCGCTGTACGACGAAAACCAGGCGCTCCGGTTGGATCAGGTCCGGCTTATCGCGACCGAAGGACTCCTGCGCGACGCGTTCGAGACGATGGACATCGACGAGGTCGACCCGGCGTCGCCATTGCCGGGTGCGCTTGGGCCGGCGTTTGTCCGCTGGTATCGCCGCGAGCTCCATCTGATCGAGTTTCTCGCGATCTACCGGGATCATGTCCACGACATGGACCACGTGTTATCCCAGGCCCTGAGCGGGTTTAACGACGCGCTGCTCATGCATTGGCAGGGCTACAATCTACCCATCGCGGACCCCATGGGGCTGCCGGATTACCAGGCGTTCACGAAGCGTGTCGCCGATGCCGTGGGGACGTCGCACCGCTCGATCCCGCAGCCCCTGGGCCGGCTCATGCCCCTGCACGCCGGCCAGCTCGACCTGCTCCGGTTGCGCCTCATCGATACCTTCGGGCGAGCGCGCATGCTGCCGGACGGGGATGTCGTCTACCCCTCCTCCTGGCGGGCCGACGACGACCTGTGCCACCTGCCGCCCCGGCTCGTCCAGCCTGCGAAACTCTCGTTGCGCTGGCTCTCGGCCTCCCACGCCGACCACCGCGAGACCACCGACGATCCGACTACCTCGCCCCTCTGCGGCTGGCTGATCGCGAACGATCTCGACGAAAGCATCGCCGTTTACACCGCGGACGGGAAGGTGCTCGGCGCGATCGATGACAGCGCCCGGCGCTGGACACCCGTCCCGGGCGGCGGCCTCGCGGCCTCCGACGCCATCGAGAATCCCTACTTACGCGCGGTTGTCGGGCAGATCCAGGCGGCCGTGGACCGCGGATCGCTCCGCGATGTGCTGGACAATATGAACGAGGCGACAGCGGCCATCGACCCGGACACCTTCGAGCAGCACCAGGCGATCGCCCTGCTGATGAGCCGGCCGCTGGCGCTCGTACGCGTCGCCGTGGCCGTGCGCACGATGGGGCCACTGGCGATCGATCAGAGCTGGGACGATCTGGCCCGCGATATGTCGGCCGGCGCCTCGCTCGAGGAACGGAGTAACGCCGGCATGGATCGGCTACAGGTTCGGGTACAGATCGGCGACCGCGGCCGGCTGAACGACGGCGTGGTCGGCCTCTGGCCGGAGGGGGCGGACGATGACTCTGGCGCTGTCGTGCTGGAGCCGTACCAGCACCAACACGTGAGCACGGAGGCGCGTCCTGGTATTACGGTGACGCTGAACAGCCAGCAGCCGGCGCAGTTTGTCGCCTTGATGGATCCTCGCGCCGCCCTGTACGCCTTTACGGGCATCCTCCCGGCCAAATCCATCACGATACCCCCGATCCATTTTTCCGACGCGCTCCAGTGCGTGGAGGTCTTTTTTCAGGCGTCGCCCGTGATTGCCGGGCTGGAGCTGATCGATCTCCCCCTGATGACGCTCGACGGCAAGGCCTGGACGTGGCTCGAAAAAGAAGGGGAGACCTGGAGCGAGCAGGAGATCGTGCCACCGGCTACCCAGCCGGCCTTCCAACAGACCCAGATGATCCGGGAAGGCTGGCTGAAGCTGCGGAATACGCCTGATTGAGCCTCGTTGCTACTTCCCGATTGCGCCGCACCGCCACGCCTAACCGAAACCACCCTGACAATCCCACCATGCCGACTCACCCGCGCGAACATCCAATCCGTTTCACCCTGCTCAACCCCCAGCACGAGCCGTCGCTGCTCGTCTCGACGCGTGCCGAGGGGCACGTGATGCATCTGGCGCTGATCAACCGGACCGATCAGCCGCTCGTGGTGCCTGAACAGGCCACGTTCGAGCTGGTGTTTCACGACAACGTGCTGGTGGATCGGCAATCCGTTGCCTGCCGCGTGCCCGATGGCTGGCGGTGGGAGCCCCTGCGCCTGACTGTCGTGCAGCCCGTGTCGCTGGCCGCCGGCGAGGCGCTGTCCTTTACCCTCACCCACGTGAAGGTGGATGAGCACCTCACAGCCAACGGCACCCGGGTGGAATTGAAGTATCAGCTGCCGGCCGGCGACGTACCGGCCCGCGCGGGCCTTTGTCTCCAGCACCTCGCCCTCGTGCGCCACCTCGGGCAGAAACTGCTACCCGTGCATATAGGCTTCGTGGGTGTGCGAACAATTCCGACCGGCACGCCCCACCAGACCACCACCCTCCGGCTGCGCATCACGAACACAGGAAACGAGCCCCTGGCGTTTACGGCGGAGAGCCGGTTCACGTTTTCATTCGACGTGGGAGAGCCGAGCGTGGATTGGGCGCTCGGGACGGCGGACCAGGTGGCGGCTGTTGTGGTGAAGCGGGCCGATGGCGTCGATGCGCAGCGGACCACGCAGGGAGGCGTGCCCTCCTGGACGGTGCTGCCGTTCACCGCGCCGGCCGCCCTGGCCCCCGGGCATTTCGTTGATATCCTGTTCAGTCATTTTGTCAGCCAGCATCCGCCCGGGGAAACCAATCTTTATATCGCCTACGAGGGCATTCCCGGCTTCTGGGACGGACGCCACGTGGTGGCCCTGGAGAAGGCCGCGCCGGCCGCCACCCAGAACGCCGTGGGCGGGCTCACCATGGAGCCCTCCGACCGGATCAAAGTCAACTTCAAGCCGGATTACTCAGACCACAACCAGACGTTTGTCGCCTTCGAGACCAACTACCTGGGCGATCCTTACCGGGGCCGGGCGCATCTCTACGCACCTACCGCCTACTACACAAACGAACCTGCCCTGACGCTGGCCGGCAACTACGGGGCCGGCGGGACGGTGGGGATCAACAAAACGACCCCCCAGGCCACGCTGCACGTAGGCGGGAATATCAAGACCGATAACAACCTCCTGCTCGAGCCAACGTCCAGCATCAAGGTCAATTTCCAGCCGGATTTCACGGACCACAACCAGACGTTTGTCGCCTTCGAGACGAACTACATGGGCGATAAATACCGGGGCCGGGCGCATCTGTACGCCCCCACCGCCTATTACGCGAATGAACCCGCCCTTACGCTGGCAGGCAACTATGGGGCCGGCGGGACGGTGGGAATCAACAAGACAACCCCGGAAGCCACCCTGCACGTCGGCGGAGACATCAAGGCCGACGGGACGATTTCGCCCGGCAGCGACAGAGCCTCGAAGGAAGACATCTTACCCGTGGAGCCGGCCGACGTGCTCGCGAAAGTGCTCGACCTCCCCATTAACCACTGGCGCTTCAAGGCGGACGCCGGCGCGCGCCACATCGGCCCCATGGCCCAGGACTTCCACGCCGCCTTCGACGTCGGCGCCGACGACCGGCACATCAGCGTCCTCGACGCCGACGGCGTCGCCCTCGCCGCCATCCAGGGCCTCCACGCCCTGCTCGTCCAGAAGGAAGAGCAGATCAATGCCCTCGAAGCACGCCTTGCCGCGCTGGAGCGCGGTGTGACCATCGCCTAGATCTCTAGAGCTCAATGCCTTTTCTGAATGAGATACTCGCCCTGGACGTTGCGCCGGCGAACATTCAATTTGTCCCACCGGGCATTGCGCCCACTCGTTCGGTATCAGATCGCATTACTACCCTGGCAGGGGCCAGTGATGCGTATAAAGCCTTCCTTGAGGCGTTCTCAAGCTTCCTGCAGCCGCCGCATACCCTGTTTGTTGCGGGGCTCTCGTCGATTGAGCTACGCATGCGGCAGGAGGTGTTGAGCCGGGCCGGGCGAGCCGCATTCGGAGATCTGGTGACGTTGGATGCAATTGAGGGCGCATTGCTTGAAATCAAATCCGATCGCTCGGACGAAACCGGGCGGCTGGTCAATGGCTTGTTATCGAAAGTACTTACTGGAATTGAAAATGCGTTCATGTTTCCCCCGGGTGCCGATCGGGCACGGGCTGTGACCCTCACGGGATTCGTAGACCCCGCTGATTTTAGAACGAAACTGATCAAGGCTGGACGAACCTGGAAGGACCCCAGCGTGCCCTGGCAACACGGTGAGTTTACTCATCGCCTACAGTGGTGCGCCGGCATGCTGGCGCTTCCGGGGCCTATCCCGTGGAGGCAATATTTCATTGAGACGGGTCAATATGCGGACGATGCGCCTTTTGGCGCGGTAATGATAAATGGACTTTGGGACGCTCTGGCGGATCGCAACCAGTTTGAGGGTGTGTACAACACACCGTATTTGACAATGACCGCTGACGATTTTCGGTCGCCAGAGAATTTACATGCCTGGTTAGTAGACAAATATCTGGACCCGGACTGGGACCATATCCGCTTGCTAAGCACATTCATTTTCGCTCGCCAGACAAGGCGTGAGATCGACAAAAATAACGGGATTGCCTACGCCTACGCTACCACTGATTTTCCACCCGCTCGTCGAACCTGGGATGCATGGTCTCGTGTGTTATTTAATAACCGAAACGAGGGTGCACTTTCCCCGGCTGAAAAAGCTGTGCTCGCTCGTGCCTGGTATCGATTGACTAAGTTAGTGGGAGGTGACCCCGTGAATGCAATTCTGGAAATCTCACCGGACGATGTTGCTATACCAGCGCCAGGCATCTATGTACCGGACCGGCTGCTTCTCGCCTATCTCGATCTTGAATTAAATGGAGATGGCTCCTCTCCATGAGCAGTAAAATTCTTTCCAACACATGCCGACCCCACCCCGCGACCTGCTCCAGCACCTGTCTCAACCTACTTCGGCCGACCTCCCCGTCACGGCCGACTGGGGGCCCGTCCATACATTCATCGCGGCCTGGATCCCCGCCGGCGTCGTCCTCCGCCAGCCGGCGGTGGAATCGTCCACGGCCGATGACCTGTGGCTGACGGGCACGCTCGCGCAGGCCACGACGGGCGAGCTGGCGTGGCCGGCCGGCGGAACCGTGCGCGTCCACCTCACCCTCCTGCCTCCCGCCGGCGACGCCGCCGAGACACTGAAGGGCGACCTCTTCCTCCAGGCCCCCGCCAACTGGAAATTCGGCGACAGCTTCCCGTTGATGCCGAAAACCACGGACCTGCGCGACCTCTCGAACCCGACCCAGACACCGATCCTCGACGGACTGGCCATCCGCCACGCCTGGCTCGTATTCTCCTCCCACAGCCTCAACGAAGCGCTCACCCTTGGCGGACAAGCCTTCGGCGCCGTCACGCTCGCGCCGGGCCTCAACGCCATCATGCGAATGACCCCCGCCGGCGTCGTCGGGGCGCTGGGCATTCTCGCGGCGGAGGAGGTTACGCTCGCCGGCCCCATCGTCCGCGCCGGCGGCGAAATGGGGCTCACGCTACCCGGGATCCGCTTTCCGTGGGAAGCGCCGCACCTCCCGGGCATCCACCTCACCGCCGCATTTTCGGCGGAAATCGCCATCGGCGCGAGCCTGAATTTCAGGCTCGGCTTTGGCGTCTACAGTCCACTCACCGCCGCCTGGCTGACGGACAACCCGGCGCTCGAACCGGTGATGGCTCTGTTCGGCGACCTCGCGCTCCCACAGGCCGGCGTCACCGCGCGCCTCGCCGCCGAACGGATGCTGGGGCAGAGCGACACGGTGGAGTGGCTGGCGGAGTTCGCCGCCAGCGCCCACGAGGGGATCGACGTGGACCACCTCGCCGCACTCATCGGCGACGGCCACACGCCCGATTTTCTCAAGACGCACCTCCCCGATGTAGTCGCCCGCGCCCTCGCCGCCGTGAGCCTGAAAGGACTCACCATCGAGGTTGTCGCCGGCCCAAACGGCGCCCACCGCGTGGCCAACACGGGCTTCTATGTTGGCGTCGATACCGGCAAGGTGACGCTCATCGAGGGCGTCCTCAGCCTCGACGCCATCGAGGTCGTCGAGGTCATCGTCCGCGATCCGTTTGGCTCCTCGCTGCCCATCACGGATCGCCTCATGGGGGCCGTGGTCTTCAACGCCACGTTCCTCGATGCGTCGGTGCTGGGGATGGTTGCCCTGCCGGACTTCTCCATCGAGATCCAACTCGCCGAGGCGAAGGCGATCCCCATCGGGAAGCTGTTCGAGGAACGGGGGCTGGACGCGAATCTGCGTCCGGCGGACCTCGTCGTCGAGGAATTCGTGGTCCGCGCGGACCTCGAGGGGACGTTCAGCATCGCCGCGAGCATCGCGGCTGTGCCGGCCTGGTCGGTCGTGGTCGGCGGGACGTCGGTGGCCCTCGAGGAGGTCGCGTTTAACGCCACTCGGTACAGCTGGGGCGACAAAGAGGCCTCGTTTTCAGCCCTGCTGCGCCTCGGCGACCCGGATCACCAGCCCTTCGAACTCCTCGTCTCCGCCGACGTGCGCACCGGCGCCGGCGCCGGCTGGCGCTTCCGGGGCGCCCTCCAACGCAACGAGGTCATCGCCGTCGGCGCCCTCGTCGAACGGCTCGCGCACCACTTCGGCGTCGTCGCGGTCCCGAAAAGCATCAGCGATCTGGTGGTGGATGAATTCCACATCGACTTCGACACCGGCAAAAAGGACTTCAGCTGCGCTTTCGCCGTGAAATTCCCGCTCGATGGCGAGGAACGCCACGTCCGGCTCGGCCTGGAACTCCGCCACCGGCTCTCGGACGGCGGGTACGACGCGACGTTTGATCTCACGCTCGGGACGCTGCGTTTCCAACTCATCGACCGGGCGGACCTCCTCCTGGCCCGGTATGCCGGAGACGTGACCCTCAATCCGAAACAACTCGCGGCTTCGCTCTCGGCTACCGTGGCGCAGGTCATCCCCGATGGCATCGAGCTGACCGTCAAAGAGGCCTTTTTTCTCCATCAAACCGATCCCCCTGCCGGCTCGGGCGGAGCGCCAATACCCACCGGGCGGTTTCTGTTCGGGATCGAACTGGGCGCCCGGCTGGATGTCAGCCGGCTGCCGCTCGTAGGCCAGGCGTTCTCCGGCGACACGCTCGTCGTGGATCGGCTCAACTTCCTGATGGCGTCCGCGGCGTTTACTTCGCCGGAGATCACCACGTACAACCAGTACCTCGCCCCCGATGGCGCCATCCCCGTCCCCGAGGCGCCGAAAGGCGAAGCCGCCGCGAGTGCCCGGCTGCCGGCCGGCCCATCGGTCTCCGCCCGACTGAGCTGGAGCGGGCACGACATCCCCCTGTTCATGGCCGCCGGAGCGCCTCAGGGGCTGTTGACAGGTTCGCCGGCCCCACCGGCGAATACGCCGCCGCCGGCAGAATCCGGAGCCCCGAAATGGTACACGGTCGAGCGCTCGTTCGGGCCCGTTCACCTGAGCCGGGTGGGGGCGCAGCTGAAGGCGAACGAGTTGCACATCCTCCTGGATGGTGGGCTCGGACTGGGCGATGTGACCCTCTCCCTCATGGGGCTGAGCGTGGGCTCACCGCTCGCCGCGTTTAAGCCGGAATACGACCTGCAGGGGCTGGGCCTGGCGGTCGATGTAGGCTCAGTGGGTATCAACGGCGCCTTTCTTCATATCCACCACGACGCCATCGCCGATCAACCTGCCTTCGACGAATACGCCGGCGCCGCCGGGATTCGGCTGGCGTCGTTCGCGCTAGGCGCCATCGGCTCCTACGCCTCGCTCGACGGCCACCCGTCGCTGTTTGTCTACGCCGTGCTGGACATGCCCATCGGCGGGCCGGCGTTTTTCTTCGTCACGGGCCTCGCGGCCGGCTTTGGCTACAACCGCGCCCTGCGCATGCCGGGCATCGACCAGGTCGCGGCGTTCCCGCTCGTCCAGGAAGCCGTCAGCGGGGCGACGGGGAAAGACATCGCCACCGAACTGAAGGGGCTCCAGGCCTACCTCCCTCCGTCCTCCGGCGACCGGTTTTTTGCCATCGGCATCCGGTTTTCGTCGTTTAAGCTCATCGACTCGTTTGCCTTGCTGGCGGTAAGCTGGGGGCATCAGGTGGAGGTGGATGTGCTCGGGCTCTCCACCCTTGTCGTGCCCGTCGCCGAAAAGCCCGGCGAGCCGGATCCGCTGGCGCGGGTCCAGCTGGCCCTGAAGGCGACGTTCCTCCCCGATCCGGGTTTTCTGGGCGTCAGCGCGCAGCTCACGCCGGCCTCCTACATCCTCTCGAAAGCCTGCCAGATCACCGGCGGCTTCGGGTTCTATAGCTGGTTCGGCGGCCCGCACGAGGGGGATTTCGCGCTTTCGATCGGCGGTTACCATCGGCACTACCAGCCGCCGGCGCACTACCCGCAGGTGCCCCGCCTCGGTTTTAACTGGCAGGTCAGCGACGAGCTTTCGCTGAGCGGCCAGGCCTATTTCGCCCTGGTGCCCTCGGCGATCATGGCCGGCGGCCGGCTCGAAGCCGTGTGGAAAAGCGACAACATAAAAGCCTGGTTCATCGCGGATGCCGACTTCCTCCTGGCCTGGAAGCCGTACCACTACGAGGCCGAAATCTATGTGGATGTCGGGGTATCCTACACCTTCAACCACTTCGGAAGCCACACCTTCACGGCAGATGTCGGGGCGGACCTCTCCGTCTGGGGGCCCGACTTCGCCGGCACGGCGACGATCCACCTCGCCTTCGTGAGTTTTACGATTTCGTTTGGCCCGAGCCCCAGTACGAGCGGCAAGCCGATCGACTGGACGTCGTTTAAGACGATGCTGCCGGCTGAGGACGAGCGGATCACGTTCGGCGTCGCCGGCGGGCTCATCAAACAGGGCCCGAAACGGTCGAACGGCGTCCAGCACCTAGGCGTCATCCACCCGAAAGACCTCGCGATCACCATCCAGAGCGCCGTGCCGGCGAGCCAGGTGACGGGCATCGAGCTTGTAGGCTCAACGCCGGCCTTCGGGATACCGCCGATGGACGTCCGGTCGCCCGACTCCATGCTCTCCGTCACCTTCTCCGGTCCGACGCCCTTCACCACCTCCACGGCGCTGCTCAAACGGCAGCCCTCGGCGCTGTGGGGTTCGGACGGATTGGAAAACGCACGCAGCGGAGCCGGCCCGGAGATGACCGACCCGCTGCTCTGCGGGATCCGCGTCGCGGCGCCCTCGCCGGAGGTGCCGGACAGCACGCCAGCGATCACGCCCCGCCAATTGGGGTACCAGACGACGCTCCGGCCGGACGCCTTCGCCCCGACCGCCCCGATGCCCTGGTTGCCCGGACCCCTCGCCGCCGGTATACCCTCTTCCCCCTTCGCCGACTGGCCCACCGACACCGTCACCGCCGACTACTTCGAGGCCCTCATCCGGCCGGCCTGATCTCATTCCGCACCCAACCCACGCCCTAACTCCTCCACGAGACCCCCATGCTGACCGCAGACTTCGGGATGATCGATGACGAAATCGGCAGTACGTCGTTCGGCGGACCTCGCTTTCTCCAGGCGTTTGTCGGAGGCTTCCCAACGACGGCGTTTACCGTGAGCCTGAAGGTCCGATCGACCTCCCCCGGCATGCTCATTTCCCTGGGTGACGATGAGACCGGTAGTGTCGACTGGACCCAGGCGAGGTTCTCGATCGACATCTGGTCGCAGTCGGTCACGGTCGGCTTCGGGCAGACCCGAGGCGTGGTGGTCTCCCTGGCGACGAACCTGCTGGATGGCGCGACGCACCACCTGGCCGTCACGTGGAGCCAGTCGGCCGCCGGCGCAAACGGCGCTACCGTCGTCGTGTATGTCGATGGCCGGCAGGTGGGACAGCGGTCGTGGGTGTTCACGGACGACGGCGTCGAACCGGGCTTTATCCCGCGCATCATCGCATCCGGCCCACTGTTTATCGGGTATCGCCCCGCGCAGCACAACGAACTGCAACCGAGCGGCATTTTCGCCGGCGCCCTCCGGGACCTGAGGGTGTGGGCGCGGGTGATGACGCCGGCCGAGGTCGCCAGCGACCAGACGGCCGTCGTGGCCGGTACGGAGCCCGGTTTGTACCTGTCGCTGCCGCTGGATCCTGCCTCGCGCGACTATCCCTCCAACCGATTTGTCGACCAATCCCCCAACCGGTTCGAGGCCCTGGAAATCGTCATCCAGGACAACGCCGTGTCGATGGGCAGCGTCTGGTCGTTCAACGGGTTTCCCGTCGGCAGCCGGACGGTCACGATGTGGCTCCGGTGCGGCGGCGACGCGGGCGGGACGCATCTGTTCACCTATTCCGATTATTCGAACAGCGAGCCGATGGACAACGCCGGCGACCGCTGGTCGATCGCGGACCCGTCCGGCCTCCGGATCAGCTCGAGCGGTTCCGTCGGGGTCTCGGTCAACGATGGAAAATGGCACCACGTCGCGGTCGTCTGCCACCGCGAGGCCGGCGAGCCGATCGAGGACATCGTCTATATCGACGGCGTGCAGCGCGCCAGGATGGCGGTCCACTCCGAGGGCACGCTGACCGACCACCAGCGCCTCATCCTGGGCGGATGGCTGGCGACGGATGCCACCGACAGCGTGTATCGTGGGGAGATGGCCGGCGTCGCGATCTGGTCCGGCCGGCGCTCCCACCAACAAATTGTCGATGAGATGCACGGGCATCTCGCGGCCTCTTCGCCCCAGGATCCGTTCCCGTCGACCCTCGTGGCCTGGTGGCCGCTCGCGCCGGAATCCGTCGGTCTCGGCGTTGGTCAGGGCATCGGTGTCTCGATCGAAAGCAGCCGCTGGGGGAGCCGGCTCGTCCGTCCCACGAAGAGCGAGACCCCCGTGGACGAGCTGGATCGCCCCATCTATTTCGTCGAAAAACACGAACCCGCGCTTAAATCAGGCGCCTATTCCGTCCGCGTCCAGCAAACCATCCAGGGCGAACGCTTCGAGTCGACGGCGGATTTCCATGTGGCCGGCCCCCGGTTTCACCTCACGCCCAGCGATATCCAGGCGATGTTTCCTCCACCCGGCAGCATGGGAGACCACGCGCATGCCCTGCCCCACATCGTCCTTACCCGGAGCACGTTGCCCTGGGAGCGCCTGGCCATGGCATCCACGCCGTGGCTGGCCGTACTGGTGTTTGATGAAGGGGAGATCAAGGACGCCGGCGTCAAACCCCTGAAGGCGCTCGCCCTGGTCGACGCCGCAGGGCGAGCGGTCGAGGCGGATAGCGAGGCAGGCGAATCCGGCGACGACCCGGTGACCTACATCACCGTCGCTGCCGACACGCTGAAGACCCTCCTGCCCTCCGCCGCTGATCTGAAACTACTCGCGCACGTGCGGCGGGACGAAGACGACAACGAACGCGCCGTCGTCCTGGGCAACCGGTTGCCGAAAGCGGATGCCCCCGGCATCGTGCACCTCGTCTCGTTGGAAGGACGCTACGCCGACGGCCGGCTCAGCCCCGCCGCGGGTGATGTGACGCTCATCAGCCTGGCGACATGGCGATTCAGCTGTGTCGCCGGCGGGCCGAGCCTGGCCGGGCAGCTCAACGCGCTCGACGTGGCCTCCGCACAGACGACCACCCCGCTGCGGCACCGCCTGCGCAATGGCCAGAAGTCGATCTCCTGGTATCGAAGCCCGTTTAGCCCCGAGCCGGCGGGGGTGGGGGATCCAGATGAAGCGATCCACGCCGATGCCCTGCTGGGCATGGCGGCCGGCCGGATGGATGTCACCTACGCCGCCGCATGGGAGCTGGGCCGGCTGCTGACGCTGGCCAATAAGCATGTGGCTTCGCAGCTCTTCCTGTGGAAACGCTGGCATGCGCGGGACCTGATGGCCGTTCGGCGCCTGGTGGTGCACCACGGCCCCAACCATGGTTCTGCCCAGGCCGCCCTGCCGCCCGATCTGCCGGCGGTCATCGACGATTGGTTCGATACACTACGCCTCCTCCGGCCAGTCCCATTCCAGTACCTCATCCCCGACGAGGCCATGCTGCCGCCTGAATCGCTCCGGTTGTTTAAGGTGGATCGGCGCTGGCTGGCGCACCTGCTGCACGGGGCGTTCGCGGTGGGCCACGCGCCGACCCGGACACCGCCAGCGGATCTGCCCGAGGCGCCGGATCCCGATGACGCCCCGCTATGTGGATTTCTGCTCCGCTCGTCCGCCGTCACCCAGTGGCCCCATCTGACCATCCAGGCCAGCGGGAAACGCGTCGACACCACGGACGGCGAACTGCCTGAACCGTTGACGCGGGTGCGCCTGGAGGTCCTCTCGCCGGGAATCCTGCTGGCCCTGTTCGAGGGCGAGCGTATCCGGTCCCTGGATGTCGGCCTGAAGCCTGCTACCCTGCACGCCGGCTTCGACGTGTCAGCCGCCGGCGTCGTCAAAAAGCGGCCCCGGGATGCCTCGGGTCAGCCCCAAACGGCCGTCGACATCGCGCTTACGCCGATGCGCCGATTCCAGGCCGAGGCGTTCAAGGCCACCCTCGAATCCCTCAACCTGTTCGACGGCCCCATCACCTCCGCCGAATTCGCGCTGGCCCTGATCGATGGGGTCGAAAGGGTGCGGATCGTGGCGAAGAACGAGTAAGAACGTGATCAAAGTCAGGGCGAAAACAGTTCGGATAAAACGCGAAATACCTGCTCCTGGGTGGCCGCATCAATCCGTTAACACATCGTCTCCTTGCTCAGCCATGCTGGCAAACGCTGCATCCCAATCTTTCCGAGGGCGACTGACCGCCTGGATGACGATCGTGTTATTGGCTACTTCTAGCTCGACCTCGCCCGAAAGGCCGCTTTCTAGTAGGGGCTTCGGAATCCGAATGCCCTGCGAGTTGCCGATTTGTATGATGCTTGTTTTGATGGTCATCGGTTACCTCCATACAGGGTGCATACCATGTAGATACGCTCGTTAAGCATCCCTCACGTCCTGGATCCATGAAATCAATGATGCTTACCTCCAGGGTTCGGCCGTCGCTCGATGGCTACCCGCACCGGCCGGCCCTGGCGGACCGACTCGTACGCTGCCATCGCCGCGGCAAATGAGTTAAGGGCTTCGTGGAGCGTGGCGAGTGGGGGGTGGCCCTGCTCCAGGCAGTCGATCAGATGCGCGATCGGGCCCGGGAGCACCGGCCCGAACTGTTCGCCGGCTTTCCGCTCGAACACCCAGTTTTCAGCTCCCGCCGCCAGCACGGCCACGCCGGGGTCCCGGAAGAACTGCGTCATGATCTCGCCCCGCGACCCGATCACCTCGAGGCGGACCACGGCGTTTTGCTTCGGCGACGGACCCGTAGTCCGCGGGGCATTAATCGTCCAACTCCCCTCCAGCGTTGCCACCACGCCGTTCGCCAGCGTAAACGTGGCCATCCCCCAGTCTTCTACCTGGATATCCTTATGCACCAGGTTCGCCACCCGTGCCTCCACCTCCACGATCGGGCTCTGCGCCAGCCAGCTGAATAACTCGATCGCATAAATCCCCTCGTCGATCAGCGCGCCGCCCGGCACGTGCTTCGGATCCACGAACCAGCCCGGCTTGCCGGAACGAGGCCAGTCCTCGGCTATCGACCACCGGCTCGTCTGGTGCATCACGAGCACCTCGCCGATATCTCCCCGGTCGATCCGCTGCTTCACGCCCATCGCGCCCAGCCGGGTGATCACCTGGAAGGGGACACACACCACGCCGGCCTCCTCGATGACCCGCACCATCCGGTCGGCCTGCTCCAGGGTCATGGCCATCGGTTTTCCGAGCACGATGTGTTTGCCGGCACGAGCCGCCTGCTCGGCGCAATCGGGAATCTCGGAGACCGGGGAAGCGATGACTACGATGTCGACATCCGCCTTTTCAAGCAGCTCGGCGTAGCTCGAATACGCGTCGATGCTGAACGTCCGGGCGAACGCTTCCAACTTGCCGGCGTCCGGACTCGCGACCGCCACGAGCCGGGCCTTCGGGTACTCCACGAGGCCCCGCGCCATTCCGTATGCCGAATACCAGTGCCCCAATCCTAAAATGCCTACGCGGTACATGGTTGTTTCCTCGCTTCGTGACGTTGAATTTGATGATCGCGACCCAGGCCATTCCCTCCTCACTGCAGCAGCGCCACCCAATCCCCCTCCGTATCCGGCGCTTTGAGCGTCCGGTACTGCCCGAACGGTTGCGCCGGGTCGCCGCGACCGACGAGCCGGGCCACGGCCGGCGCAAACTCCCCCGTCCGCGGGTTGAACCAGCGTACGCGCACCATGCCGTCTTTATCGTTCAGATCGATCCTGACCGATCCTCCCGCCGGCGCATACACCGCGTACACCTCACCCGCTACAGCCAGCACCCAGGCGTCGGTCCCGGGTTCGAGCAGGTCGTTTTTGGGGACCATCCGGTCGAAAGGCAGGTGCTCCCGGAAAAACGCGAGAGCGTGGCGCGTGTAATCCCAGAACGCGTCGCGGGAGCGAAAATCCTCCAGATTTAAATCGGTGTGGGGATGTTCATACCCGAAATACCACTCCACGCCGGCTCCTCCCGCCATCAAATTCCCCCATAACGCGTGCCGGCGCACGGCGTCGTGGTTGTTGCCGGGGCCGTCCGGGGTGACGCCGTCGGTGTGCGGACCGATTTCGTCCAGGCTTACCACCCACGGCCGGCCGGCCTCGGCGCTTCGGGCAATCCACTGCTGCGTCTCGGCGTACGTCCGGGTCATGTCGCCCATCTGGAGCGAGGGCCCGTCGATCCCGTCGAACCCGAGCAACGGGGCGTAGACGGCGTCGTACTCGCCGGGAAAGGTGTGGATGACGATCGGATGATCGTACGGATCGAGCGCGCGCAGGTAGCCGGCAAACGCCTTGCGCTGAGCGTCGGTATTGGTGTTTTCTTCGCCTAGGTTCCAGACGAGCGCGGGGTGGTGCGCGAAGCGGGCGATGGACTCTCGGTAATACAGCCGGCGCTCCGGCCCAAGCTCGCCGCCATCCAACAGCTGGTCATTCTCGGTTTCCTGGGTGACGACATGCAGCATCAACCCGAGGCTATCCATGTGACTGAAAACGATTTCCCACTGCTCGAGCTTGCTGACGTCGAATCGCGTCCGTTCACTTTTTGAGGTATAGGGGAAGACATCGTCGCCGTCGCCTTCCACGTTCATCGTGAGGAAATAGACGCTGTTGAGGCCTTCACTCGCCAGGTAATTCAGCGCGCCGATCAGGCCCTTCCCCTTTTCGCCGCGCCAGGTAGGATCGCCTTCCCGCCAGTCGGCCACGTGGGGCGTGTACCGGTGGAGAATCGCCTTGCCGGCCGTCGTGTTGTCGAAATCGGCATACGCCAGCAGGTTTTCGGGGCTGTCGGTGCCGCCTTTTAGGAAGTACTCCCCATTCCCCGCGAACCGGAAATACCGCTCGCCGGCGTATTCGAGCCGGCCCTTGCCCCGGAAGTCGCGCCCGGTTTTGTCGCTGGGCCCGACCTCGAAGGAGCCTGTCTGCCCATCGAAGGCGCCCGGTTGGCCGACTGCCGGATCGTCCGCGACGGCTACGCCCGGTCCTACTCGGAAGGATACGGCATAGGTCCATGTCCCCACCATGTCCGGCGCGAAGTGCGCGCGCCACACCCCACCGGCCTCGGCGCCCGTTTCCGCCGCGTCGCCATCACCCGCGTAGAAGCCCGGGACGACGAACCGGGTGTCGCCGTGCTGAAAGGTGACGTCCATCCGGTAATCCATGAACGGATTGGGAGGTCCGGTCTCGGATGCCGCCGGCCCATCGAACGACAGGGTAACCCGGTGCCACGCCTTCAGCTCGCCGGTGATCGCGACCGTACCCGTCGAACGCTGAGCCTCAACGCCGGCCGAAGGCTGCGCCTGGCAGCCAGAAACAATAAACAACAGCACAAAAAACAATGAAGCCATCAGAAGTCGACCTTGAAACTGATTATAAACCGTTGTGGTGTTCCTAATGCCACTCATTGTGTCATCCCGGATCGGAGGCCGGGATGACGTGATGCTTTGTGATTGGTGGAGATTCACCTTGGCCCGCCAACACGCCAACCTGCCAACCCGCAACCTGCCAACCTGCAACCCATCACACCGGCACCCACACCAGCGACATGCTCGCAATCCGGATGTCGGACTTTTCGAGATTGACGGCGATCTCCTCGATCTCCCGCGCGACCCCATCCCAGGTCTCGTCCAGCTTCAGCAGGGCATCGCCCAGTTCTTCCTCCAGGGATTGCAGTTCCGCGAGCTGGCCGGCCACCTTGTCCTCGGCGAGATCGAGTCGGGAGGATACCTTGCTCGTCTGTGTTCGTTTTGAACTCGCCCGGCGGAGGTCCGTTGCGATGCCGCGCGCCGTTTTGCGGCCGCCGAGGAAGACGGACAGCAGCGATCCCACACCCGAAAGCATCTCGTCGGTTTTGCGGGTGCTGTGGTCCTGTTTGAGCTGTTCGAGCTGGTCCTGCGCCTTGTCGACGAGTTCGCCGGCACGGGCGATGCGCTTGTTGTACGTCTCCCGGAGTTTCGCGGCCTCTTCGTCCGCCCGGCTCTGCGCCGCTGCCTGGCAGCGGGCGTCGAAGTCGGCCTGCGCCTCGCCAGGGCGGGAGAAGAGCTTCAGCTTCGGGTTGGCGTAGATGGTAAGGGCCTGGCTGCGGAACAGGTGGTCGGAGAGGGAATCGGTGAGGGCTTTAAAAAACGCCGGCTTCTGGATGTCCGCCTCGGGCAGCACGAACTGCGCGCCATCGGGTGGGCTGGGCAGGAGGTCGCGGTCGTCGTAGTCGATCGCGATGGCGTCTTCGCCCGTCAGCTGGTTGGTGAGGGGATGGAAGACGGCCTCCCACTCCTCGGTGTGCCGAATGCCGGCCTTGCTGTCGTCGTACATGAGATGGACGCGGGCGGCGACGGCGGCGGCGAAGGTGGCGCCCCTCGGGTTGAACCCGGGCACGGCCCGCCAGTCGGCCGCCGGATGCAGGAAGTAGGCGCGGACGCCCGGTGCTACATCGGGAGCGACGGTGCTGGCAATGGAAGAAAACGCGACGGACGAGGCGGCGGCCGCGGGTTTCGCCGCTCCGCTCCGCTCGGGCGCCTGCTGCGTCAGCCGGCCGATCTCTTCCCGCGTCATCGGGCCGCGAAGGTACGACATCGCCCAGCGGGTGGTAAACAGGGACGGCGCGGCGTTTTTAGTCGAGTGTAACACGAATTGCCGTTTTTGCAGCCCGCTGATCTGTTTGTCGAGCAGCTTGATATCCACCCCGCCGCTGGCGGACGAGAGGCCGTCCATCAGCCGGCCCTTGTCGCGCTCGGTCTGCAGCCGGCCGATCATCCACAGGCCGGTATTCGATAGCGCCTTGTAGTCGATATCCACCGGGTTCTGCGTCGCCAGCACCATCCCCACGCCAAACGCGCGGGCCTGTTTGAGGATGGTCAGGATGGGCTTTTTGCTGGGGGGCGCGGCGGTGGGGGGGACGAAGCCGAACACCTCGTCCATGTATACGATCGCACGCAGGTCCTCGGACCCCGGCTGCCCGCGCATCCAGGTGATGAGTTTGGCCAGGACGAGGGTGACGACGAACTGCCGCTCGTCGTCGGAGAGGTGACCGAGCGACAGGATGGCCGCGCGCGGCTTACGCTCGGGGGTGAAGAGCAACGCGTCGATGTCGAGCGGCGGCCCCTCCATCCAGGCGCTGAACGACGGCGAGGCGAGCAGGCCGTTTATACGCATCGCGAGCTGCCGGCGGTCTTTCTCGGGGAAAAACGCGTCCAACTCGATGACGCCCAGCTTCCGCATGGGTGGATTGAGAATCTGGCCGACGAGCATCGCCAGATCCAGGTCCTGCCCCTGATTCCAGGCGTGCTCGATGAGGTTGGCGAGCAGGATGTGCTCGCGGCTGCTGATGGGATCTCCGGTGACGCCGACGAGCGCCAGGAGGCTCGACACAAACCCCTCGATCTCGTCCCGCATGATCTCGACGCCGCCGGGCGTCTTCGGGGCCTGGAGGGAGCCGACGATGTTCATCGGCACGCCGGCCGTCGACCCCGGGGTGTAGAGCGTGAACTCGGCCTTCTCCCGCAGCGCCTTCACCCGCTCGGGCAGGATGCCCCACGACGCCAGCCCGTCCCGCCAGTTCTGCGCGGTTCCGTCGGCGAAGTCCTCGGGGGTTTTGCCGGCTTTCTCCGCTTCTTCCT
The DNA here is from genome assembly GCA_034439735.1 of Rhodothermales bacterium. Taxonomy (NCBI): domain Bacteria; kingdom Pseudomonadati; phylum Rhodothermota; class Rhodothermia; order Rhodothermales; species Rhodothermales bacterium. The sequence goes on from JAWXAX010000070.1 coordinate 39,341, forward strand.
TACTCACCCACGGCAAGAAATCGGCCCCGGCCAACTCCGGAAACGCGAGCAACAGGTTGCCCATGTCGCCCTTCGGATCTAAGATCAACGCCGGCCGGCCGGACAGCAGCACTTCTTCGAGCAACACAATTCCGAGGCCGGTCTTACCCGACCCCGTCATGCCGACGATCACGCCGTGCGTCGTCAGGTCCCCGGTCTTTATAAACACCGGAGCCGACGCCCCGCCTTCAGGAGAACCACCCAGAAACAGCCGGCCGTCCGGTACTTGAATCGCTTGCGCCATGAGGAGGAAAAGAGGGTAATGTTGAATAAAGAATCGAGCCCGCCAATATAGGAAGCAGATCGATTTTCAATTTTCAATTTTCAATCATCTCGTAAAGTCCCACCACTGCCTGGTACGCCATGAAACTCGTAAACACCAGTGCAATCCCACACATCACGTTCATCGCCGGCGAATTCGTGTGCTCGCCGACGACGTCTTTGCGGTTCAGGAGGATGAGCATCAAGATCACCAGCACCGGCATGAACAGTGCCTGCACGGCCAGGGAGGCGATCTGGATGAACACCGGCCGGCCGCCGGTCAGCGGCGCGATCAGGCCGGCCGCGCAATACGCCGCGGCGATCAGACGGAAGTGGAGGGCTTGCGGGCTCCGGCTCAACTGAAAGTAGTCCGATATCGTCCAGATCGACACTAGCGCGTTCGGGAAGGCGGACGACACGCCGGCGGCCACGATCCCCACCACAAACAGCGAGGCCGCAAATCGACCCGCGAGCGGCTCCAGCGTAAAGGCCATATCGATCGCCTTTTCCACCCGGATACCCTGAGCATGCAGGGTCGCCGCGGCGCATGTCATCACAATCCCCGAGACCACAAACACCAGCACGGCGGAGACGAGTGCATCCCGGCGTTCGTGCTTCAGCTCCGCCAATCCCCACCCTTTGTCTGCCACCACAAACGAGCGCATGACGACGATGCTGCCGGCGAGGGTCGTCCCCACCATCGCAGCGACCACGACGGCCCCGCCGGGCGGGATCGAGGGGGTCAGGCCCGCAAGGATGGCTGCCGGTGAGGCACCCACAAAAAACAACTCGGCGAAAAAACTCAACGCCAGCAACGCCACGAGCAGGGTCAGCATGGTTTCGAACCGCGCGTACGATCCGAAATAGATCATGGCGTAGACCAGACTGCACCAGAAAAGCGCCGACCCCAGGAAGCTCACGCCCAGCCACGACGCCACGGCCTCGGAGACGATTCCCAACACGCCGATGTTGGACGAAAACTGCCCGATCACGATGGCGATCACGATATAAAACGCCGCTGGCTTCCCGATATGCCGCCGCACGGCGGCTACGAAGGTGTCTCCGCTCGCGAACGTAAGCCGGCTCATGGCGCTGACCAGCACCCAGAAAAACACGCACGACAACGCCAACGCCCACAACAGCGCCGTCCCATGATCGGCCCCGGCAATGACAAGAGACGACACGCTGCCCGTGCCAATGGTGGCGCCGAGCATAAACAGTGCGGGGCCGAACGAGGAAAGTTTGCTGCGCATGGGGCCGCGGGGAAGGTGGAGAACGCTTCGCGGCAAGATACGAGATTGGGATTCGGAACCCGAACCTCTGCTTACCGCTTCACCCGCACCAGAATATCCTTCATCTGATCCAGCGTGAAGGGGGCGGTAAAGGTGCCGTCGAAGCGGGCGCTCGCGAAGCGCGGCGTATGTGGGGTGGTTACGCCCATACCGATCGCGAAGAGCGGCGGGGTGGCCGGACCCAGGGCCTCGCGCAGACGGATGGCGGCCGTGCAGCCGTCCGGCTCGAGGATGTTGGCGTTGATCAACACGGCATCGAAGGCGCCGGCGGACACAACGCCGGCCAGCTTTGCCCCGCTCGTGGCAAGGGTCACGCGGCATCCGAGCCGCTGGAACATCTGGCCAACGATCCGCTGGTTCACGGGGTGCTGGTCTACCAGTAGAATCTGTGGCCCGGGCCGGGTCTCGAGCGGCGGTGTCGGGGATGGTGTCAGGGTTCGGGAGATGGGCTCGCGCTTCCGACGCTCCTGCTCCAGCGCGAACGTGAAGTGAATCGCGTCGAGCAACACGGATGCCCAGATCGGATGCGCAACGGTTGCGGCGACACGGCCGCGTAGGTCGGGCGGGATCTGCTGGCCCGGGCGGGACAGGCCCACCACGGGCAACCCGGCCGGCAACTGGCTGAACAGCGTTGTGAGGGCGATATCGTCCGCCGGCAGATCTATCAGTACCATGGATGTCTCCGTCCCGTCGCGATGGGCCTCGGCGAGGGCTGCGGGTCCGGAAAAGATGGGGATCGGGATCCGCCAGCGCTCGGCGAGGGCCTCGATGTGATCGCCCACTGCCGGGTTGTCGGTGATCGCGGCGAATCCGCCGGTAGCAAGGAGCGTGTCGAGCACCGGAGGGACGACCGCCAGCGCCGGGACCTCGATCTCAAACGAAAATCGGGAGCCGGCGTTCGGGGTACTGCTCACCGCCAACTCGCCGCCGAGGGTGCGCACCAGCTGCCGGGCCAGCGCCAGGCCGATCCCGGTGCCGCCGTAGGCGCGCGTGTCGGAGGAGTCGGCCTGGTAGAAGAGGTCGAAGATGTGCGCCTGCTGGGCGGGGTCTATCCCGACACCGGTGTCGCTCACGGCGAAATGCAGTCGGGCTCGAGCCGTGCCCAACTCCACCACCGCGGCATGCAGGGTGAGCGATCCCGTTGCGGTGAACTTGACGGCGTTGCTCAACAAGCACTCGAGGATCTTCTGGAGTCGCGTAGGATCGGTTTCAATGGCGGCCGGCAGTTTCGGATCGAGCCGAGCATACACCTGGAGCCCTTTCTGGAACGCCTCATGAAACGCATCCGCGGCGACCTCCGCGAGTAGGGGTTCGAGGTCGGTCCATACCCGGTCTGGCTCCGATCGTTCGGAATTGAGCTCGCTGTAGTCCAGCACGTTCCGGACGATAGACAGCAGGTTCGTACCGCTTTCCTTGACGGTCTGTACGTAGTCCAGTTGCTCGTCGTTGAGGGGCGTGCCGGCCAGCAACTCGGCCATGCCCAGAATGCCGTTCAGCGGCGTTCGGAGTTCATGGCTCATGATCGCCAGAAAGTCCTGCTTGGCCTCGTACGCGTCGGTGCGACCGCCTTCGAGGCGGGCCAGCTGCTCGGTAAGGGTGCGGTTGCGCGCCTTTTCGCGCTGGAGCGATTCGCTCACCTCGTCCAACTTCGCACCGAGCGACCCGGCCTCGCGCTCCAACTCGGCGACGGCTTCCCGCAAGGCTCGCAACGGCTCAAGCACGCCGTCGGCCTCTGCCGACGTGCCGCTTGTGACGCGTGAGAACGTGCGGGATTCGCTCATGATAGTCGCACGCCCGAGGGCGGGTGGTCAGATCGCAAAAGGCATGGAGGATGCACGCTAGGGCTGGCCCTGGCGAAACGGCCGATTCGCGGCAAAAGATAACAAGCCGGCGGAAAAGGGTGCCGGAATACTGGACCTCGGAACGCCGGAAGCCTCGTTGGAGGACGTGTTCGCCAACGCCGTGCCGGCGTGCCCTTTTAATCGGCCCCGGATGTTCGTATGTTCATCGCACTCTGTCGACTATGCGCGCCTTCGATGCGCCGCCCAATATGACACATACCATGGTTTCGCAGCAGGATCGCGATCGCCTCATCGCCGAGATCGATGCGCTGAATCGGCTTTACGAGGACACGAAGGAGTACCTGGAAAATGGTCTGCAAGACCCGTCAATTTCGCAGGAGGACTTCGCCGAAGGTGCCATGCGCGCCATGCGGCTCCTGATCCGGCTCAAAGTGATGCTGGACGATTACGCCGCGCTCTGACTCATCGTCACATAAAAAAACAACGCCCGATCCGAAGACCGGGCGTTGACCCACCACAGAAAGAGGTCCACCCTTGCGGGTGTTCTCATGCTATTGACACCTGCCGGAGCAGGTGACCTCGAAGGGAGTATCGGCCCGTAAGGTCCAATCCTTAAGTGATGGTGCTATTGGTTATTGGCAGCAACCCGTCATCCTGAGACCCATAGCCCCGCGAAACTGAGCAATGGGTCACATGAGGTGTGAGCAATGCTTGTGCGCACTCACTGCCCCCCCGGCCGGCCGATAGGCGTCGCAAAGTCCGGTTCCTCCAGAGGCGGTTCGTCGCCTCCCCCGCTCAACAGAACGGCCGTGGCCACGCCGGCCGCGGCGACAGCGGCGCCGCCACCAAAGAGCAGGCCGCGTCGACGTGAGCTGCGAGGCCCGGGTTCCGGAGTGGCCATGGTGAGGGTGTCGGGCGGTGCGATCGGCGGATTCTCGGTCTGGACGATGGGCGCGGCCGGCGGGGTGAGCCGGCCGTCGGCGAGCATGCCGGCCTTTACTTCGTCGATGAAGGCCCGAAAGGGAGGTGGCAAGCGCCGATCGGGCGTATACGACGGGGCGTGCTCAAACAGCGCGACAATCAGAGCGCGCGCCTCGTCGGTGGCGCCGAGCACATAGTGCGAGCGAGCGGCGAGCGTATACGGCGACGCGGCGTTTGCACCCGTATAGGCGCCGGCCTCGATGCACGGCGTGAACAGTTGAATGGCCCGCTCGAAGTCGCCATTGTAATAGGCGCTCTCTGCGGCATTCCGTTGGCGCTGGCAATACGCGGTATCCTGCCCGAATGCCACCAGGGGCGACATCATAAGGATCGAGGCGAGCGCGAGGGCGCGGGTCAGCCAGCCGGTGGAAATGTACTTCATCAGCGTTACCCGTCTTCGGGCAGTTTGCGGAGGATGAAACGAAGGGGGCCGGATACAGAACCGTCGAAGTTTCTAGCTTCGATGGGATAAGCGGGCTCGTACCCTTCGATACGAGCCTCCAAACGGCGCACACCGATGGGGATGTCGACCGGCCCGGGGGTATATGAACCGGTCGGCTTGTCGTCCAGCATGATCTCCGCGCTTTCCACGCGATTCCCGTCGAGATCGAATGTGGTGACGATCAGGCGGATCGTCTGCGTGAAATCTACCGACATCACCTTCGGATCGCCGGGCGTCACGATGACCGTGCTGCGCCACTCGCCGAAGTCGGGGTTGCGGACGGAAACGAGGTGGGTATCCGGCGGAAGGTGGAGCTCCAGCGAATCCTGAACGCCGGCTTGGACCAACTCGCCACCGACATACACATCGCCGAACGGGCGGACGCTCAGCGAAATGGTCCCCTGCACGGGTAGCAACGTCGTGCGGCTCGTGCGGACAACGCCGGCTTCAATCCGGTCCTCGACCACAACCGGCATGTAACCCTGCCGTTCGAGCGAGATCCGAAGGGGACCGGCTGGGAGCTCGTTCAGGTTGGCCGGCGTTCGGCCGTAATACCGCCCATTGATCCGGATGCTCGCACCGGTGGGCTCCGTCCGAATCCGCATGCCGCCGGTCTCGGCGGTGATGGGGATCGCTACAAGGGCGCTGGTGTCTACCGGCGCCGCGAGGGAGTCAAGGATGTCGCCAGGGATCACCGTGACGCCGTCGTTCGGATTGACGAGCGTATCGGACGGCTCCATCGGGGGATAGGAAGCGATCGGCGTCGGGTCTCCGTTGAGCCCGCTGTCGGCGTTGGAAGCCCGGTTGGGGCGATAAAACACGAGCAACGCCAGCGCCAGGCACACGGTGCTTGCGGCGACCAGACTGTAGAGCTTACCCCGCGAGGACCGCAACGTCACGCCAGGCATCTGCGAACCCTGAACGTACAGGGTCGTCGCCCCGCTCATGTGCTGCTCATTTTCGAACTCCTCGATGGCCGCCTTCATCTCGGCGGCGGACTGGTACCGCTTGTCGGGGTCCTTCTCCAGCGCCTTCATGATGATCTTCGCCAGCGCGCGCGGGATCTCCGCGTTGTTCTTCCGGATATCCGGGAACGGCTCCTCGACGATGATCTTCTGGATGGTGTAGCCGCTGGCATTTTTGTCGAACGGCAACGTCCCGGTGAGCGATTCATACATCGACATCCCCAGCGAGAACAGGTCCCCACGGTGATCGACGTTTTTTAGCCCGCGGATCTGTTCCGGCGGCATGTAATGGATCGTCCCCCCGGTAGCCACGGTAACCGTGGTGTCGTGCGCGAACGCGGCCCCTTCCTGCACGACCTTGGCCAACCCGAAGTCGGTGATCTTTACGACATTGTTCGGCGCCAGCAGGATGTTGCGGGGCTTGATGTCCCGGTGAATGACGCCGGCGCTGTGTGCGAAGTGGAAGGCCGAAAGCATCTGCTTGAGCAAGAAGACGGATTCGTTCCACGACAGGGCGCCGTTGGCTTCGAGGTACTCGGCCAGGGTGGGGCCGTGTACGTACTCCATCGAAATATAGTACCCGAAGTCGAACGGCCGGAAAGCGTAGACCAGGACGATGTTCGGATGATGGATCTGGGCCAGCGCCCGGGCCTCAAGCCGAAAACGTCGGATGAACGAATCGTCCTGTGCCAGCGCCGGGTTGATGATCTTCAGGGCCACCGTGCGTGAAAGCTCGATATTCTCCGCCTTGAATACAATGCCCATACCGCCGCGCCCGAGCACCGCATCGATACGGTGCCCGTCCACTTCTTTCCCTATGAAGGATTCCGGACGCGGATACATGATTCAAACAGGGGGGAATAAAAAACAGCGGCGGGAGGTGGCCCGTCGCAACGCTAACGTATGACCGTCATGGAACGTACGACATGCACATCTCCCGCTTCAAGTCGATACAGATAGAGACCACTGCGTACGGGATACGACGCTCCGCCTGTTCGGTCCCATCGGATCGTGTGAAATCCGGCTTCACGTTCGGCATCCACCAGTACCTGGACGAGCCGGCCAAGCGTATCGTAAACGACCAGCTTGACGCGCATCGGTTCCGGTAGTGCGTACTCAATAATGGTGCCACTCGAGAAGGGGTTGGGGTAGTTTTGCGTCAAGACAACGCCGGCCGGGGCCAATGCGCGCACCGACTCGGAAATATACGCATCGGAGCCGATCAACAGGATCAGTTCGGTCTGGTGGGAGCCGGCACTCAGATGAACCGTCGGCTCCACATCGAGGTCGTACCGTTTTCCCAGCCGCGGGTCCACGAGCGCAATGCGCTGGCCGGTGAAGAGATCGACGTTTTCGGCCTCAAGTGTGAGGGGCACGCCGGGCCAGCTTCGTAGCGAGAGGTCAAACCGGTACCCCTCCTGGCCGCCGGTCTCGTAGGCCTCGACGAGCTCGCGCCGGCGCGTGAGCGTGTCTCCGGCCGCTCGTAGCAACCGGAGGCTGGTCGTCTCGAACCCGCGTGGGGGCGCCAGCTGGTCGGCATACGTTGCGCCCACGCCGGCCACGACCTGGCTCGGCGGTCCTTCGCCGGCGCGCGCCGTCAGGGACAACCCGCGCGGCGGCGCCTGGCCGGACACGGAGGCCGGCACGTACGGCAGCGCCAGCGTGGTCAGGGCGTCTGCGTTGAAGAAGTAATACGCCGTCCCACTCCGGGCCGACGCGAACGTGGTCGCGCCGGCGAACGCCCCGTTCCATGCAAAAAGAGACTCGTCGATCCCATTTCGCGTCTGAACATCGGTCCAGCGCAAATCGATGTCGAACGGGTTGGAGATGATGTTCCAGCCTTCTTGCAGCAGGATCGCGTATTCGTTTTCGGCGTCCAACGCTACGGTCGTGCGGGAATCCGAACGCGCCCAGGCCGCTTTCGACAGCAGCCAGAAACCCCGCCCCGGTCGGAATTCGAACAGAGCGCTGCCGTCGAACTTTTGAAAAGCCTCCTGATCCTCTAGATCCGGATCGCCGCGGTCCCGATAGGCCACCCAATCCTCGTCAAACACGCCGGGAATCGCCTGGGCCAGGGGCAGCGCGACCTGCCCCGGGAGGCCGACGAGTCGGTAGCTGGTGGACCGCGTGGGGTCGCCGAAGGTGATGCTCACCGTTTCTGCGACGCTCTGCGGTGGGGTGATCCGATCTTCCTGAACGGTCACGTTAAACGCGGTGGAGACGCCGCTTCGCTTGTCGTCCGTCGCGGTCACGGTAATACGCGCCGTCCCGTGGTTCGCCGGCGTCACGCGGAGCGTCACTCCATCGCCCTCGATCTCCGCCGTCGCCACGCCCATGTTGTTCGAAACGACGCTATAGGTCAACGGGTCGGCATCGGAGAAAACGACCGACAGGCTCGTCGTGAAGGCTGTTCCGCCCTCGACGAGGGCCTGATCCGCAATCGGGGCCACCACCTGCGGCGGCACGTTTACGGTGAAGCTAAACACATCCTGTGTCGTGCCCCCTCGCGGATCCATGGCCGAGACGGTGATCTGTGCCCTCCCGACGACCCCTGGCGAGACGATCAGGGTGTCCCGATCAATCGCCACGCTTGCCACGTCCGGCGCGTCCGACACTGCCGAGAACGTCAATACATCGGCCTCTGGATCGCTGAACACGGCGTTCAGCGCGATGCGCTCCTCCGGACTCCCCACCAGCAGCACCCGGTCCGCGATGGCCGATTGCACAAACGGAGGGGTGTTGTTGACGCTGCGTTTGAGGGCAATCGATCGGGGTTCGCTGAGCGTTATCAGACTCCCGTCGGTCACGGCGACGCCGTGGAAGAGAGTCGCTGTCTCCCCGGGTGCGACGCCGCGAGAGGCCAGGAAGGCGTCGAGGATGGCGTGGCTGATCGACACCGAGGGCGTCTGCTCCGTCCTGAGGATACCATCCACGGAAGCAAAACTCGCTTCCCGGCTGTACGCCCACAGGAAAGCGGTGGGATGCCCGTCTGGATCCGGCTCGGCCGTCCACGTCACCGTCAACGCGCCGGCGTCCGCCAGGTCGATGGAAGCGCCGTTGGCCGGCGCCGTGAGTGTCGCGGCAGGCGGAGGCCGGTTTGGGGTCGGGTAGAAATGCCCACGCATCTCCTGCTGCACGGCAGACTGGGCGTCCGTGCGGGTGGTGAAGAGAACGGTGTACAACCGCTCGGCCAGCAGGGCGTCGGCCAGATTCGTGGTGAGGGGAATGCTGTTCAGTTCGGCTTCAAACACGCCCCCCGTGCCGCTCAGTGTGGCGGTTAACGTCGTTACCTGGATCCCGTTCTCATTCGGCTGGCCGATGTACAGCGCGGCGCCCGAGTAGGGGTTCGCCAGGTCCTTGAACGTTCCTGTCACCACCAGCCGGCTATCCGTCAGTACGGCCGTGAACGCGCCGGAGGCAGGTGAGAAAAAGGGGGGCAAGACATTCAGGCTCCGCAGGTTGGCGTCGAACCGTTCTGACGTGTTCACCGCCACGCTCACCGGCAGGCTGGTGAGCGTAAGGCCTACGACCGTGGTGTTCGTGACGCGGAGGGTGTACACCCCGGCATCGGACGACACGGCCGCCAGCCGGGAGAACACCCGGCTCGTCGCGCCATCGATCACGACCCCGTCCTTGAGCCAGACGTACTGATTTTGCGCTCCGCCTATGGGGAGGTCGATCGTCAGGGCTTCCCCTTCGTCGATCGAAATCGTGGCGGCTTCGCCGAAATTGGCCTGGGGGATATATTCATATCCGATAATCCCCACGTTCGGCTCCAGGTCCTCGAAGGTGAATCGGTTGGTATGCACGCGCAGGCTCGTCATCCGGTCGGCCGCGGCCGA
>JAWXAX010000071.1 GCA_034439735.1 Rhodothermales bacterium
CCGCTGCGTCTGTTCGCGATGACAGGCCTGGTTTTAAAAACACCACTCTGCGCCAACTCCGACATCCCATCGCAAATCGCTATTGGCTAATCGCTACTCGCTAATCATTCAGCGTCCAGTCATACGACAACGTCGTCACCGTCGTGCTTTCAGGGATCGGCGTGGCGCGGTAGGCATTGATGAAGGCGAGGACGGAGGGATGGTTCCGGGTGAAATCCGACACGTACCAGGTGAAGAGTTCAGAGAGCCGGGCGGTTCTGGCGCCGGCGTCGTAACGCACCAGTTGGGGGCTGGTCATGGCGTGGCGCGTCTGGCGGTCAAGCTGTTCGTCGAGTGTGGCGCCACGGTAGGCCTCGGGGATCAGTTCCGGGCAGCCTCGGGCGGCGCAGACGAGGGCGAAGTGGAGGCGGGCGTCCGGGTAGGCGACGTAGAGCGTCTTTTTCTCGAGGTTGTCCAGCGTGAGGGTCGCGCCGGCGACCGGGTAGGCGGCCTCGTTAAAAAAGCCGGCGTCGTCGAGCGGCGAGGCGAGGGGGAGGCGGTCGACCACGGTCTTGATGACCAGAATATTGTACGCATTGACCAGAAACGCCTTGTCGTCGGCCGGCGCGAGGGCGGCGCGGTCCGTTTCGGCGATGGACTTCAGCAGGGCATCCAGGGCCGCCGGCTCCTTTTTGATGGCGGCGTAATCGACGCGGCCGGCGCGGACGTGTTTCCCGAGAAGGGCATCGACGGAATCGTAAAACGGCTCTTGAGAAGCCGTTTGGGCCAAAATGGGGTGGGTTACAAGGAGCGAAATGAAAGAGAGGAATACGTGCAGACGCATGATATCAGGATTCAGTTCGTGGTGGCGATGTCCGTTGGCTGGAGCAAGCTTCGATCCAGGATGCCAGTGCAGCCTCATCGTACACTCCGGCGGCTGTTTGCTCAATCATCGTCACCGCTTCGACTTCAGGGGGGACAAAAGCATAGCCGTTTAGAAACAGGAATGCGCGCGTCGCCAGCAATCCGGCTCGCTTGTTCCCATCCAGAAACGCATGATTTTTGATAATCCCGTAGCAATACGATGCCGCAAGGGTGAATATCGTAGCGTGTTCGTCGTATGCAAAGACGTGTTGCGGTTTGGCAAGCGCACTTTCGAGAAGGGTCATATCTCGAACGCCTGCTAGCCCACCAAAGCGCGCTAGTGACTCTTCCTGTAGCGCCATTACCAGTTCCTTGCTGAGCCAGATGGGGTCGGGGGTGGCCATATCTTGGTAGTTTATTTCGCTAACTCCTTAAAGGCGTTGCGGTGTGTTTTCATGAACTCACGGGCGTCTTCGAGCGCTTCCGCGAATTTGGGATCGTAGGGGGTAAGGGTGTAACCCATGGATGATTCGGAAAGGAATAGTTCATCGCCTTCGCCGAGATTTAAGGCGGAAAGGGCGGTTTGAGGCAGGATTATACCCAGAGAATTACCGATGCGGCGGATTTTGATTTTCTCGGCGTTCATGGTCGTGGTCGTTTAGCATGTAAAGGTAGAACAATTGTTATAACGCTTGTATCGCAGGAAGTTCTCCAAAGATTACCGGGCTGACAGAAATTGGCTTAAAGCGCTCGAAATCGAATGGACGTTCCCCCGATCGAACGGCAGGGGCGGCTTGATTTTGATGACATTATGGTCCGGTCCGTCCGTGCTGAGCAGGATACCCTCCTGTTTCAGGGCTTCGACGGCCGCGGAAGCCGTGGCGGGGTCCGGCGTCCGGGTGACTCGGTCTGCCACGAACTCGACCCCGATAAACAGCCCGAGGCCGCGCACGTCGCCGATGGCGGGGTGGCGATCCTTTAGGGCGCGGAGTTCGTCGAGGAAGTAGGCGCCGGTTTCCAGGGCGTGTTGTTGGAGGCCTTCTGCCTCGATCACATCCAGCACCGCGAGGCCGGCCGCGCACGACACCGGGTTGCCGCCGAAGGTATTGAAGTACTCCATGCCATTGTTAAAGGCATCCGCGATGGCCGGCGTGGTCACCACCGCCCCCATCGGGTGCCCGTTGCCGATCGGTTTGCCCATGGTGACGATGTCTGGCACGACGCCCTGGGTTTCGAACGCCCAGAAGTGGGAGCCGACGCGGCCGAAGCCGACCTGCACTTCGTCGGCGATGCAGACGCCGCCGGCGGCGCGGACGGCGGCATAGGCGGCCGCCAGGAATCCATCGGGCAGGACGATCTGGCCGCCGCAGCTCAGGATGGACTCGGCGATAAACGCGGCCGGCGGATGGGCCGCGGCGAGCGCGGCGACAGGGCCGGCGTAGCGCGCGCCGAGGTCGGTCGATGTGTCTCGATAGAGGCCCCGGTAGGGGTCGGGCGCGGGGGCGATGTGGACCCACGGGGGGGCGCCGCGACCGCCGCGGCTGTTGAACTTGTAGGGGCTGATGTCGATCGTCGCGGCGGAGTTGCCGTGGTAGGCGTGGTCGAGCGCGATGACATCCTGCCGGCCCGTGTAGGTTCTCGCCAGACGGAGCGCCAGCTCGTTCGCCTCGGTACCGGAGCAAACGAAATAGCAGACGCTGAGTGGCTCTGGGAAGGTGGCGGTGAGCCGGCGGGCGTATTCGACGAGCCCGTCGTGCAGGTAGCGCGTGTTCGTGTTGAGCCGGCCGGCCTGCTCCGCGATGGCGCTTACGACGCGGGGGTGGCTGTGGCCGACGTGGCAGACATTGTTCACGCCATCGAGGTAGGCGCGGCCCGCCTCGTCGTACAGGTATTGCCCGCGGCCGCGGACGATCTTGAGCGGCTCCCGGTAGGAGAGGCTGAGCGAGGGGCCTAGGTGACGCCGGCGCAGGGCCAGCAGGTCGTTGTAGGAGTGGTTGGTGTGCATAAGGGATCTCGAAAATGAAATCGGTGGCGCCCGGGAATCGAAATCAGGAGGTCGGCGTCAGACCCGAAGGGTTTTCGAAACCCTTCGGGTCTTGACGGATCGCAACAAATCGCGCGTGCACCGCCGCCCGATCCAGCCGGGTCAAGCGCTGCAGCGCCTCCCACGCCGGCGCTTCACTGACGGCCAGGTAGGCGTTGTCCGGCGCCCGGGCGCGCTCGCGCGCCGAGTAGCACACGCTCATCGCCAGTCGCAGCAAGATCAATTCGAAGGCCAGCGCGAGCTCCTCTTCCGTCAACGGGAAAACGGCGTTGAATCCCTCGAAAACGTGGAGCGCGGCATCTACCGGCTCCGATTTCCCCAGCAGTGCGTACGTCGCGGCGATCGCCGGCTCGCAGACCAGCGCCGTCCAGATCAGATCTCCAAAATCGATGACCCCGCTTACACGTATCGTGGCGCCGGCGGCAGGCACCAGCACGTTGTGGTCGTTGGCGTCGTTATGGATCACCTGCATCCGTAATCGATCCAGCGCCGTCGATGTCTGGTTCGCGAATCGGTCGAGGATGTCCTCCGCGAAACGGCGACGCGCGGGGTCGGTAATCGCCGGCAGACAGGGAAACGCCAGACCCGCCTGCCGGAGGTCCCAGCGCAGGGTGCGCTGCATGGCTTCATGCCCGTACCCGCTCAGTGCCCGGTCGAGCCGGCCGAAGTACCGGCCGACGTCCCGGAGCAGCGCCGGCGGATGTTCGGGCAGATCCGCCAGAAATCGACCTTCCAGGTAAGTCACGATCCACGCGTGATGTCGTTCGCCGCCGTCGCCTACGACAACTGTGCGAGGATGTCCTTCCACGGTAGGGCAAATCTTCGGGACCCTCAGTGCGGGATCCGCCGCGGCGAGGTGGAGTAGAGCGCGCTGCTGGAAATCCAGGATGGCCTCGGATTCATCGCTATTCGCGATCTTTAACACCCAGGCCGTCTCCCCGTCTATTTCGAGGGCCGTGTTGAGGTCGCTATAACTGGGCAGGGCGCGCTGCGACGCCGCAAGTCCGAAAACCGAGCGAATGAGCGGCTCGATCGCGTCGGGCGAGAACGAAGGGCGCATGTGTTCAGGGCGACTCGAATCCTTGCCAGTTTTCCGTGTCGTAGTCGCAATCGCCACTGGGCCGGGTATCTTCAGGGACGTTGTACTGCCGGCGCAACCGCTCCAACTCCGCCTTCATGTCGGCAACGACGCCGGCGTAGTCCGGGTCGTCGTAGACACTCCGCAGCTCATCCGGGTCGGTTTCCAGGTCGAATAGCTCCCATTCATCCAGGAGGTAGAAATAGATCAGTTTGTGTCGGTCCGTGCGGACGCCATAGTGCCGCTGGACGCAATGGGCGTCGGGATATTCGTAGTAGTGGTAATAATGGCTGGTACGCCAGTCAGCCGGCGTGTCGCCCTGGAGGATCGGTTTCAGGCTGCGGCCCTGCATCGTGGCGGGCGGCGCGACGCCGGCCAATTCGAGAAAGGTGGGGCCGAAGTCGAGGTTGGATACAAAATCCTCGTTCACGCTTCCCGGCGCGATATGACGCGGCCAACGGACGATCAGCGGGGTACGAAGGGACTCCTCGTACATCCAGCGCTTGTCATACCACCCGTGTTCGCCCAGAAACCACCCCTGGTCGGAACTGTAGATGACGATGGTATTATCGGCGAGCCCCGTTTCATCGAGATACTCCAGTAAGCGTCCAATGTTGTCATCCACCGACGCCACGGCCCTCAGGTAGTCCTTGATATAGCGCTGGTATTTCCAGCGCGTGAGGGAGTCGCCCGTGAGCGGATGGGCCCGGAGCGCCTCGTTTTTGGGCTCATAGGCCGCATTCCAGGCCGCAAGCTGTTCCGCGGTAAGGTTGGATGGAGGGATGATCTTGAGGTCCAGCGCACGCAAGTTGCTGGCGATCATCATGTGCTGCTCGCGCGCCGAGCGGGTGCGGCCGGCGTAGTCGTCGAAAAGGGTCGCCGGCTCGGGGATGGTGACGTCGTCGTAGAGCGTGAGATGATCGGGGCCGGGGTCCCACGCCCGATGCGGCGCTTTGTGCTGATACATCAACATAAACGGCCTGGCGGGATCCCGCTTCGTTTGGAGCCAGTCCAGCGCGATATCGGTGATGATATCGGTTGTGTATCCCTCCACGCGCGACGTATCGTCCGGGGCGCCGATGAGCGGATTGTAATAGGTCCCCTGGTCGATGAGGGCTCGCCAGAAGTCGAAGCCGGTGGGGGTGCTCTGGAGATGCCATTTCCCGACGAGTGCCGTCTGGTAGCCGGCCTGCCGCAACAGCCTGGGAAAGGTGGTCTGGTCGCCGTCGAACGACTCGTTGTTCGTGATCTGTCCGTTAATGTGGTTATAGGTCCCGGTCAGGATAGTCGCCCGGCTCGGCGCGCAGATCGCGTTGGTCACGAAACAATGCTTGAACACCATGCCTTCACGCGCAAGGCGGTCGATTTGCGGCGTTTCGTTGATGACGGATCCGTACGCGCCGATAGCCTTTGTGCTGTGATCGTCGGAAAAAATAAAGACGATGTTCGGAGGAGCCGGGGCCTGTTGCGAACATGCGCCGGCCAGCCATGCGGCTACCACCAGCACAACCGGCCGAGCGAAGCCTGGGAGAAAACGGTGCATGATCGGATAGGGTGGTCAGGGGGATGCGTCCCGGATTGAATCCTGCCGGGGGTGAGAATGGGGGTAACATACAACGATTCCTCGGTATGTCACCAACACTCCCATGAGTTGCTAACGAGACCTAAACGGGACTATAACCCCACCCACGACCCAAAATGCATGCTCGTCCGCCGGCCCCACCGCGTCCGGTCTTCCGCGTCGGGGCCGGCGGCGTTATCGGGCTGTCGTCTGCCGGATCCAGGCCTCGATGGTTTCGAGGGCGCTGGGCGCCCTGGTTTCTTCGATCTGGCTGTACTCGGCCGGGAGGGTCGCTTTCCGCGAGTACAAGATCATAGATTCCCCGGTTAAACGCGGCCGTTCTACCGATCACGCCGGCGTCGACCCGCCGACGCCCCGGTCATCGTAGCGCTGCACCGCGATGCCCCGCCGCGTGAGGTAATCCGCCAGCCCGGGTTGGGCGGTTGCGGTGATAATAGTGAGTCCCATGATAACGGTGAGCAGCAGCACGCGCATGGTTATGTTCAGGTTTAGATACTTAGAGAATCATCTAAATGAACGGAGGTTTTGCGCGGAGGTTGCAGGAACGATATTTTACATCGGCCCTCCGTAGAAAATCGCTTTCAAGGAGGCCTGCGTCACCATATAGCCATCGCCATGAAGCCATCGTCCATGAATCGCCGTTCGTTTGTTCAGCAGGCTGCCGCACTCGCCGGCACGGCCCTCGTCGCCCCGAACATCATTGTTCGCTCTTCGCTTGACGGCGAGGTGATCGGTCATGGGGAGTTCAAGTACCGGGTACACAAGACGTGGGGGAATCTGGATCCTGGCGCGACGCCCGTCAAGAACTGCCACGAGATGGTGATGGATTCGAAGAAGCGCCTCATCATGGTGACGGACGAGGCGAAGAACAACATCCTGGTGTACGATAAGTCCGGCAAGCTGCTGGAAAGCTGGGGTACTGAGTATCCGGGCGGGCACGGGCTGACGTTGTGGGAAGCCGGCGGGGAGGAATTCCTCTTTATCTGCGACCCCGGCCTCGGGTTGGTCGTGAAGACCACGCTCGACGGGCAGGTGCTGCTGCGGATCGAGCATCCAAAGACCATTGGACAGTACGCGGAAAACGACCCGTTCCTGCCGACGGAGACGGCGATCGGGCCGAACGGCGACATCTACGTGGCGGACGGGTACGGGTCGCAGTACATCCTCCAGTATTCGATGACGGGCGAGTTCATCCGCAAGTTCGGGGGCAAGGGGGATGGGGCCGATCAGTTCCAGACGGCGCACGGCGTGTGCGTGGATACACGGAGCCCGGAGGGCCCGACGTTGCTCATTACTTCGCGCGTCCACAATGCGTTTAAGCGGTTCACGCTGGACGGGACGTATCTCTCGACGATCTTCCTTCCGGGCGCGTTTGTGTGCCGGCCGGTCATCTCCGGCGACCACCTGTACGCCGGCGTCTGCTGGTCTCGCCTGAAGTACCTGAACCAGACGGATCGTTCGGGCTTCGTCACCATTCTCGACAAGGACGACCGGGTGGTCTCGAACCCCGGCGGCACCCCGCCGGTCTACCGCAACGGCGAACTGCAACTCATGGTGCAGGATCTCCCGATCTTCTTCCACTGCCACGACGTCTGCGTGGACGACGACGAGAACATCTACGTGTGCCAGTGGAACGCGGAGAAAACCTACCCGATCAAGCTTGAAAGGATTTAAGGGGTTTAAGGGCCTATTCATTGAACCTTAAACTTCGAACCTTTAATACTGTGGACTGCTATCGCACATCTGGGCCATTCCTGGTGATCAGGCCCCTCCTCGGATCGAGGAGGGGCGAGTTCTGACGTCGATTTATCGAAGTCAGAACGGGGAGGAGTAAAGCCCGGCGTCAACGCAGGTCATTTTTTTGCAATTCGACCTGAGAGCCGAGTTTGCGAAAATTCAGGTAGAGACGGCGGGGCGTCGTTTGACGCATCTGCCCGGTATCGCTTCGCTCCTCCCCATCCCGTCAACGCTTCGCTCCGACGGGATTTGCCCCTCCTCGGATCGAGGAGGGGCCTGGCCGTCAGGCACGGTTAAGCTCCAAAAAATGTCCAAAGTATTAAACCTCGAACCTTGAACCCTTAAACGCCAGCAGCCGCAATCCATTCAACGACACCAGCACGGTGCTGCCTTCGTGGCCTATGACGGCGAGGGGGAGGGGGAGGTTGACGGTGAGGATCGACACGATCATCACGACGATCATGAAGAGGGCAAAGCCGAGGTTGACGTAGAGCGTCTGCCGCGCCTTGCGGCTCAGTTCGACCATATAGGGTAAGAGGGTGAGGTCGTCGCCCATGAGGACGACGTCGGCCGTCTCCAGGGCGACATCGCTGCCAATAGCGCCCATGGCGATGCCCATCGACGCCTTTGCGAGCGCCGGCGCGTCGTTGACGCCGTCGCCCACCATGGCGACGGCCCCGTAGGTGCGCTGGAGTTCGTCCAACACCGCCATCTTTTCAGCCGGCAGCCGGCCGGCATACACGGCATCCACCCCCGCTTCCTTGCCGATGGCCTCGGCGACCGCCTGGTTGTCGCCGGTGATCATGGCGATGTGCTGGATGCCCAGCCGTTTCAGCGCCAGGATGGCCGCCGGCGCCTCCGGGCGCAGGGCGTCGGCAAAGGCGAGGACGCCCGCGATGTGTTCCGCTCCGTGGCCGGCACCGATGCCGACGAAGACGCTCGTTTTTCCCTCGGCTTCCAGCCGGTGGAGCGCCTCAATGGCCGCGGTCGATGGGCCGGCCTCTTCGAAAAAACGAGCGTTGCCGATACGCACGGTGTGCCCGTCCACGCGCCCACGGACTCCCATGCCGGCCACGGCCTCAAAGTGCTGTGGTATGGCGATGGGGATCTCCCGGTCGTTCGCGGCGCCCACGGTTGCCTGGGCGAGCGAGTGTTCGGACCCCGACTGGAGCGAGGCGGCGAGGGCCAGGAGCGCATTTTCATCGCCGGCCCAGGACCCGTTTGCCGTCGGGAGGAGGACGATGTCGGTCACCGTGCGCCGGCCGATCGTAAGCGTTCCCGTCTTGTCGAACGCAATCGCCCGGATGTCCGCCCCGCGTTCGACGTAGACGCCGCCTTTAAACAGGATGCCGCGCCGGGCGGCGTTGCCGATCGCTGAGAGGATTGTCGCCGGCGTGCTGATGACGAGGGCGCAAGGGGATGCGGCCACCATGAGCGTCATGGCGCGATAAAAGGCGGGATCGAACGCCTCGCCGAGCACCAGGAGCGGGAACGCGATGGCAAGCCCCGTGAACACGATCACCGCCATCGCATAATACTGCTCGGCCGTGTCGATGAAGCGCTGGGTCTGCGCCTTTTCGCCCTGGGCGACTTCCACGAGTTGGATGAGCTTCGCGATGGTCGACTCCGCCGCCCGGCGCGTGACGCGGATTTCCAGCGAGCCGTTTTCGTTGAGCGTCCCGCCGAAGACCGTGTCGCCGGGCTTTTTGGGTATCGGGACGGATTCGCCCGTGAGTGAGGCCTGGTCTACCTTGCTGGCGCCGGCAACCACCTCGCCATCCAACGGCACGAGGTCGCCCGGCCGCACCTGGACGAGTTCGCCCACCTGGATCTCGCCGGCCGGCGCCTGGACCCATACGCCGTTCCGGGACACGCGCGCCTGCTGGGGGTTGAGCTTCATCAGCTCTCGAATGGCGTTTCGGCTCCGATCGATTGCAAAATGCTGAAGCGTGTTCGAGAGGGAAAAGAGGAAAAGCAGCATGGCCCCTTCGAACGGGGCGTCGACGAGCGCCGCGCCGATGGCGGCGAGCACCATCAGCAGATCGATGTCGATCCGCCACTCACGCAGGGCCGACAGGGCGCTACGGAGGCCCATATATCCACCCGATGTATACGATATGGCGTATAACGAGGTCGCGAGCGCGGGTGATGCGTCTTGCCAGTGAGCGATGAGACCGGCCATCATGGACAAAAAAGCCAGCGCCGTGAGGCCTATCTCCAGTCTTCGCGTTTTGATCGGTTGTCCCATTTGATCGTTTATCGGGCGCAGCGGAAGCCGATGGTGTCCGACGTCACTTCCCCGAGTGTTCCGGAGCGCCAGAATGTCTGGTTAAGATAGGCTTCCGACTTGAAACTCCGTCCCGATAAGGGAGATGGCGCTTCATGAGGACCAGGAGTGCGCCAGATCTCACCCAGCGGCGCACCCATAAGTGGATTCACGGTTCCGTGAGAAGTTTCTAGCGTACGCCGAGCGTGAAGTGCTACCCGCCGGCCATTGTCCCACGTCCCTGCACCTCCTCGGCCGGCTACTCTGTCCACGCTATTCGCTGTTGCATTCTAGTCTGGTCCCGGGATTGGTCCGCAGATCCGGGGCCCTTGCTGTTCAGGGTAACGAATAGGGCATTCGTACAGGCCTTTTTGCTTGCGTCAGCAGTTCGCTGCCTGGTTTCTGGTCATCGTTTGTTTCGCTCCGGCCGCTGTGCTGGCCCAGGGGACCTCCGCCGAACACGCGGCGGACGACGCGTACTGGGCGCAAAAGGCGCAGGCCTATCCCCCTTTTGAGGTCAACCTGAGCGCGCTGCGGGTGGCCTCGGCCGGCGAAATGTGCACTCTGGGCCAGTGGGGACCCGTGCTGGAGTGGCCGCACATCCCCGTCACCGCCGCCAATCTACCCGACGGCCGGGTGCTGACCTGGCGTCGAATGAGGAGGATGCCTTCCCCTCCGGACCCGAATACACCTTTGCCGCGGCCTGGCATCCCGTTTCGGGGACGTTCCAGCTGGTGCCGCACACCTCACACGACATGTTCTGCGCCGGCCAGGTGATGCTGGAAGATGGACGCGTGCTCGTCAACGGCGGGCGCGATACGGTGTCCACGACGAGTTCTTTGATTTTACGACCAACACCTGGACCAAAGTCCAGCCGATGAGCAACGGCCGCTGGTACCCGACCTCCGTGGCGCTCGCGATTGGATCGACTTCACCGACGGCGGCGGGGCCGACGGGCTCGAAGGATCGCAGGTTGGCAGGTTGAGAACCTGTAACCTGCAACTTGCCAACCTGTAACCTGCAACTTGCCAACCTGTCAACCAATCACTTCCACCCCTTTCCAGAACGCCACGTAGTCCGTGATTTCGGCGGCGGCGTCTTTGGGGGCTGGGTAGTACCAGGCGGCGGCCTCGTTGGTCTGGCCTTCGACGACGAGGTTGTAGTAACTCGCCGAGCCTTTCCACGGGCAGAAGGTTTTCATCGGGTTGAGGCGGAAGTATTCCGAGTGGATCGCGTCCGGCGGGAAGTAGTGGTTGCCTTCTATGACGATGGTCGCGTCGCTTTCGGCGACGACGGTGTTTTTCCAGATAGCTTTCATCTGAGGTACGCCTGGGGATCGTGATGGCAGAATGTAAACAGTGGGATATGTGGGATTTCGGTGCTAACGTCGTTTCGGGCGATGCGTTTCACCGGCCGGCGGCGAGCGCGTAGGCGAGCAGGCCGGCGCGGAGGGTCCAGGCGGCCGTGCGGATCCAATTGGTGCGAACGAGTTTGCGGTGGGCGTCGGCGGAGAAGCCGGCTTCGAGGCGGGTGTGTTGCGGCACCTGGAGGAAGGCCGTGGAGGCCCAGATGACGCCGACGAGCCCCAGGCCGACCCAGAGGAGCTGGGCCGGCACGCCGGCCGGCGGCCGTGCGACAAGCGCAATCGCGGTCGCCAGTTCGACGGCCATCGGTGGGAAGACGACCCACGTGATGGCGCGTTCGTGGGCGCGCTGGTAGGCGGCAAAACCCTCGCGACCGACCCGGCTAAAGAGCGGATAATGGACGATCTGGATGACGAGGATGACACCCAGCATGAACCAGGTGACGAAGGCGTTGACGAGCAGAAGATCGATAGTCATGAGGGCGACGCCGGCGAAAGTGGGATCTGTTGGGGTACGAAGCGGCCGAGTTGATGCCGCAGCGCTGATTCAAGATCCGGGTACTGGAAGATAAATCCGTCGTCGATCAGGCGTGCCGGCGCGAGGCGCAGGCTTTTAAATAAGGTCTCGTCCGCCATCTGGCCCAGAACGGACAGGGTGAGGGCCGGCGGGATGCGGCCCGCGACGGGGCGCCGCAGCACCCGCCCGAGCGTCGTCGTGAAGTCGCGCTGGGCGACGGGGCGGGGGCCGACGAGGTTCACCGCTCCTGACAGCGCGCTGTTCATCACCAGATGGCCGATGGCGTACACCAGGTCGTCCGGCGCGATCCAACTCATGAAGTCGGCCGAACGCCCGACCTGCACGCCAGCGCCCAAGGCGAAGGGCCGGACGAGCTGGGCGAGGGCGCCCCCGCGGGGGGTGAGCACGACGCCGATGCGGAGAAGGACAGTTCGAATGCCGGCGGCGGTCGCCGGCGCGGTAGCGCCCTCCCAGCTTGCACAGACGCGCGCGAGGAAGGTAGCGTCGGCGGTCGGGGTCCGTTCGTCGAGCGCTTCGTCTCCCCGGTCGCCGTAGATGGCGATGCCCGAGGCCGAGAGGAACGCGGTTGGCGGAGCCTTGAGCCGTGCGAGGGTGTCGGCGAGGAGGTGCGTCCCACGGATGCGGCTCTGCTCGATGCGCGCCCGTTTTGCGGCGGTCCACCGCAGGGCCACGATGGACTCACCGGCCAGGTGGACGACCGCGTCCAGCCCTTCGAGCTTGCCGGCGTCGATCTCGCCCGTATCCGGGTCCCAGAAAACCGCGTCCGGCGCGGCGCTACGGCCCCGCACCAGGCGGAGTACCTGATGCCCGCCCGTAGTGAGGAATGCCGTCAGCAGCCGGCCGACCATGCCCGATGCGCCCGTGATGGCGATGCGGAGGGAGCGGCCGGTGGGGTTGATCGCCTGGTGGACGCGTAGGTCGGTCCGTGTCGTCGCATGGCGGTAGGTGAACTGGCTGTCGAGCTGGCGGCGGATGAGGCCGCCGCCGATCCGGTCGCCGAGCCGGCCCAGGGGCAGCTCGTAGCGGAGCGCATCCACGAGCCGGCTCGAGTTGTCGTCGATGGGCTCCATGTGATGGGTGTGATCCCAGCGGTGAAACGGTCCCGAGCGCTGGATATCGCGGAATTGCCGGCCGGCGACGTAGTCGGCATGTTCGGCCACCCAGCGAATCCGGGCCGGCGGCTTCCCGAGCAGCAGCACCGCGCGTTGACCGTCGCGGATGCCTTCGAACGAGGCCAGCGTCACCGGCGCCCACGGCGGCACCAGGCGCTCGAAGGCGCCCGGACGTTCATGCCAGGCAAAAAGCGCCTCGGCGGAGACAGGCATCGAGCTGGTGTAGGTGCGGTTGGGCATTGGGGGGGAAATGTTTAGGGTTTAAGGATCAAGGTAGGAAGTCGCGGTGTGGACGGCCCTGGCCCTCGGCTCTCGATATGGGACCCAGCGCCGAGTGGGATCTCAACCTGATAGTTAGCAAGCCGTTTTGGAGGGCGAAATCAGGTCGTAGAGGCCTGGGGTGGTGCGGAGCCGGCCGGGTGGCACGGGCTTTGAATTGATTCAGTTACCCATTCGAACCCCACCCTACCCACCACGGAAAGGCGTCTCCCCACCCCGGGACTCTCGCCCACGATTTCATCCACAGGCAGCGGGCTTCCCATCCGCCCGTGCTCGTGTTAGCCGTCCACCCATCCCACCGGGCGGCGCCGGGCCTCGCTGCCGCGAGCCGAAGCATGTACGCATGACACCTGATAAAAACCCCTCGAATCGCCCCGTTCGCCTTCGTTCGTTCCCGCCCGATGTACACGACAAAGTATGTGAAGACCTTGTTTCCCGCAATCTGATCAACAACGGCGATGTCGCCGCGGCGTATCGCAAACGCCGGGCGCTGCACGCGCTCGGCTCGACGCAGCCGGTGTGGCGTATCCTGGCGCTGAACCCCGCGCTGGACAAGGAGCAGATCTATGCCACGGCCGCGGACATGCATGGCTACAAGACCGTCCAGACCGATCGCCTCGAACTCATCCAGTTCGTCCGCCGCATTGTCGACCGCTTTTCCGAGATGCAGTGGCGGAAGCTCGGCATGCTGGGTATCGTCCCGATCGGCACGATCGAAAGCGCCGTCTATCCCACCCGCTGGGTGTTTGGCACCTTCGACCCCACGATCCGCGAGGCGCATCAACTGGCGCGGGACTGCTCCGCCAACCACTACGAAATGCGTTACCTCCCCCACGCGCTCGTCGCCGAACTCATCGCCGAAGTATTTCTGACGCGTCTGGAGCTGCCGCCGGAGGAGTAGGGCGGGTGCTAATTGTCTGACAGGTTGAGTGTGCGGAGTATCCGTCGCTGGCTCGGAAGGCGTGTCGGTTATGCTCTTCCATGGGGTTCTTTGTTGGTGTGGTGGATTTAGGTACACAATTCGAGGAAAACTACTTAATCAGCTGGGGCGTTACATTACGACTGCGGTCCCTGTGTAGATATTATGTTATTATCACGTCCCCTCGATGGACAGCGCGCCTCTTGCGCGGCGAATAAACATGTACCCGCGCCGGCTTTTATCGAAACCGCCTCGTTTGTTTTGCCGGTTACCGTAGCTACGTCTTTCCCGGCATATCCCACCGGTGGCACGGAGTCTCTTACCACTCTATCGATGCTTCGCACGATAGTTCTTCGGGTATGAAGCTCTCCTGATCGGGTGATTGGCCCTATCGCCGATGCGCCCTGGCCGTTCCCGTTTTCGATCCCTGTCGGGTTCTGTGTATATTCCAGAGCCGGGCCGTGGACTTCCATGGGCTATTCATTATTCAGGAGAAGATTCGTGGTCACGATTTATTACGCATCATGCTGGGCGCTGTGTCCTTCTTGGGTACAGGCCTGTAGGCGGAATTCCTCCCTTTTGTCTGCTTCCAGCGAACCACAGATCGCAGGAGGTCGACTCAAACGATCCACCGCAACCGCCCCGCGCCGCCGAGGAAAGCTTTTTGGGCTCGCCGCGTTAACTTTTTTGGTCGTTACTTCGGCGGCATCCCTGGCGCAAGGGAGCACGCAACTCGTCTACCAGGTTTCGGATTTCGATGTGTTGGTGGCGGGAGCTAACACATCCCATTCCTCACGTCCAATAGCCTCCGGGGTAGACACGCTGACGTACGAAACGGCGCTCGGAAAGGCTCTGGCGTCTAATCCGCGCCTTCGCGCGGCAGCGCTCGAGATTGAAGCGCGTCGCGCCCTAACTCGGCAAGCGAATCGAATATCCAATCCGTTTCTGGATGCAGAGGCCGAAAACGTGTCGTCCAATGGTCCCGAGGAAGCGATTACGACGGCCATGCTCGGTCAGCTGGTCGAGCTTGGCGGCGATCGCCTGGCGCGGCACCGCCTGGCGCGGAGCGAAGCAAATCGCGCGGTTGTAGATGCGGCCATTGAAGCACTCTTTATTCGAGGAATCACCCGCGCTCGTTTTGCCGAGGCCTCGGCGGCGCAGGCACAAAGCCGGCTTTCCCGAACCCTGCGAGCGCTGGCCGATACGATCCTGGCGGCTACGAGGGAGCAGGTAGTCGCAGGCGACCGTTCGCCGATCGATCAAACCCGCGCGGAGATTTTACTCGCGGAAGCCCGTACCGAGGTCGACAAGGCGGATGCTGAACAAGGGGCGGCCTATGCGCGTCTGGCCGCCGTGTGGGGCGCCACACCCGATTTCGAAGCGGTGGCGCCGCTGCCGACGCCCAAACCCATCCCGCCCCTCGATTCGCTCCTGGCCGCGCTTCCACAAAGTGCGTCGATGGCCGTCTGGGAAGTTGAGGCGGAACGGAGAGCGGCGAATCTGCGACTCGAACAGGCGCGTCGCATACCAGATATCACGCTCACTGCCGGATATCGGCGCTTCACCGAGACGGGAGATGGAGCCTTAGTCGGCCGTTTGAACCTTCCGATTCCGCTATTTAACCGCAATCAGGGAGGCGTGGACGCCGCGCGTTTCCGGCTTCTGGCCGTCGAGGCGGATCAAGCGGCGGCCGTCTCGGAAATGCGCGCGGTATTGGCCGAAAGGTATGCCGCCATCACGTCCGCGTACACCGAAGCCGAGGCGCTCCGAATCGAGGTGATTCCGCGCGCCACGGAAGTAACCGAGCGCATCGAAGAAGGTTATCGCGCGGGACGGTTCTCGTTGCTCGATTTACTCGATGCGCAGCGCACCCTGACGGCCGCCAGCGCACGCTATCAGGAGGCCCTCGCGCGGTATTACATCACGGCGGCCGACATTGAGCAGCTTACGTCACGCCCCCTAGAACCGATCGAATAGCGGCCATGAACAAACATCAGATCATTAGTATCATCGTTATCGCGACGTTAGGCCTATTGCTCGGATTCCTCATTTTGCGCGAGCCGGTCGCCGTTACCGTGGCGTACGACGCCCAAGAAGAAGGTGAAGCAGTTTTTGCACGGGGGCCCCATGGAGGACGACTTCTTGAGGCGGGCAGTCGTTCGATAGAAGTCGCCATTTTTGAAAACGGCATACCGCCCGAGCTTCGACTCTATCCGTTTATCGACGGAGAGCCAGCCGATCCCGCAAGCCTGGACGTGACGGTGGAGTTACAACGCCTCGGTGGGGTTATCGACACCCTGTCCTTTCGTTCGCTGGGTGCGTTTCTCCAGGGCGACAAGGTGGTGTACGAGCCGCACTCGTTCGACGTCGTGGTTCGGGGTACATGGATGGACGAGCCCATCTGGTGGGAGTATGCCACCATCGAAGGGCGCGTGGAAATGCCTGTTGAACTCGCCGCCGCGAATGGTGTCCTGGTTGACACCGCGAACCCGGCGTCTATTCGAGAGACGCTAGCCTTTCCGGGGGAGGTCCAGCTCAATGCCGATGAAGTCGCCCGGGTGGCGCCACGCGTGGCCGGTGCCGTGGCCTCCGTTTCCGTTGCTCTTGGGCAACGAGTGTCCGCGGGCACAATCCTGGCGATTATCGAAAGTCGTGAACTTGGGGAGGCGCAGCGAGACTATGTCGAAAGCCTCCATCGGATGGAGTTGGCGCAGTCTACGTACGAGCGAGAGCGAACGTTATTCGAACGGGGTATCTCCGCCCGAAAAGACTATGAACAAGCCCGGCACAACTTGGAGGAAGCCGAGCTCGAAAAACAGCTTGCCGAGCAGGTGCTCGAATCGCTGGGTGTATCGCGATCCCAGTTGGCGGAGCTTGGGGTAGAACCAGAGGGCATTGCCGCGGAACGAGAGGTGCGGTCGCCCTTGCCGGGATCGTTGACGCGGCATGTGATCCGTTCGCCGATCAGCGGTGAAGTGCTTGAGCGTCAACTGGCCGTCGGTCAGCAGCTCTCCGGCGACGAAGAAGTATTTAGAATAGCCGATCTGTCCACGGTCTGGGTGGAAGTAGCCGTTAATGCCCGCGACCTCGGTACCGTTCGAACAGGACAGGATGTGATCGTGCGCGGCCTCGAAGAGACCGCCGAGGGAGAGACTATCGCAACCGGGCGACTGAGTTATGTCGGGTCCCTGGTGGGGAAGGCGACGCGTACGGCGAGGGCGCTGGTGACCTTGCCAAACCAGGATGGACGATGGCGACCCGGGCAGTTTGTTGAAGTGGAAGTGGTTCAGAGCGAAGTGACCGTCCCCATGGCCGTGCGTCGCGAGGCCATCCAGACATGGAGGGAGATGCCGGTTGTATTTGCGCAGTTCGGCGACGCTTTTGAGGTCCGGCCGTTAACCCTCGGGCGGAGTGGGAAGGAGTATGTGGAGGTGCTCGAAGGCTTGTTTCCAGGCCAAAGGTACGCCGTGGAAGGGGCCTTTCTCCTCCGTGCGGACCTGGAGAAATCCGGCGCTTCCCACGATCATTAACAGCCCCAATAGAAATGATAGAACAACTCCTTCAACTCTCCATTCGCCGGCGCTGGGCGGTCCTCGCGCTGACGTTGCTGACGGCAGGACTCGGTGTGTACAATTTTACGCGACTGCCGATCGATGCCGTCCCGGACATTACCAATGTTCAGGTCCAGATCAATACCAAAGCGCCGGGCTACTCTCCGATTGAAGTCGAACAGCGGATTACGTTTCCCATCGAAACGGCCGTGGCCGGCCTTGCCAGCCTCGACCATACGCGCTCGATTTCGCGCTACGGACTAAGTCAGGTGACGGTTGTCTTCGAAGATGGGACGGACATCTATTTCGCCCGGCAGTTACTCGCCGAGCGACTGCAAGGCATTCGAGACCAGATCCCACCCGGGTTGACGGCTGAAATGGGCCCCGTCTCCACGGGGCTTGGCGAGATTTACATGTACATTGTGGAAGCGGGGCCGGGCGCCATGGGACCGGACGGCGCCCCGTACACCGCAACGGATCTGCGCACGCTGCAAGACTGGGTGCTTCGACCCCAACTACGAAACATTCCCGGGGTGGCCGAAATCAATACAATTGGCGGGTACGTGAAACAATACCACGTAACGCCTCATGTGCAGCGACTCCTGGCCTACTCTCTGACGTTCCGTGATGTGATCGAGGCGATCGAGAGGAACAACGCCAACGTGGGCGCCGGCTACGTAGAACGAGCCGGAGAACAGCTCCTTGTTCGTTCTCCCGGTCAGCTAAGCGGCCCGGCAGAAGTGGCCCGTATGACGATAAAAACCGTCGATGGCGTCCCTGTTCGACTGGCCGATGTGGCGGATGTGGAGGAAGGGCTTGAGCTTCGGACGGGCGCCGCCACCATGAACGGCGAGGAAGTGGTGCTTGGGACCGTATTCATGCTTATCGGGGAAAATAGCCGCGCGGTGGCTCAACGCGTGGATGCGGCGCTACAGGACGCGGCTCGGGCGCTCCCTCCTGGCATCTTCGTGCGGACAGTGTACGACCGAACGGCGCTGGTGGACAAGACGATCGTTACGGTCGAAAAAAATCTCATAGAAGGGGCACTTCTTGTCATCGTTGTATTGTTCCTCTTTTTGGGCAATCTGCGCGCCGCGCTGATTACGGCAGCCGTGATCCCCCTCTCCATGTTGCTCACCGTCACGGGCATGGTCGAGAGCCGAATTTCGGCCAACCTCATGAGCCTGGGCGCCCTCGATTTCGGGCTGATCGTGGACGGCGCGGTCATTATTGTAGAGAATGGTGTGAAGCGCCTGACAGAGGCGCGCGCACGACTGGGCCGGGCGCTTGACCTGAAGGAGCGGCTCGCAATCGTTTTTGAATCGTCCAGGGAAGTTCGCAAGGCTACTCTGTTCGGCGAGTTGATCATCATGATCGTGTATGTACCCATCCTCTTTCTCACAGGGGTAGAAGGAAAGATGTTCACGCCCATGGCTATGACGGTAATCTTTGCGCTGGGAGCGGCATTCGTGCTTTCACTCACGTTCATCCCTGCCGCTGTCGCCCTCTTTGTGCGGGTGCCGGAGAAGGAGAAAGAGAATCGCATCATGGTGTGGGCCGAACGAGGGTATGTACCCGCGCTACGGTACGCGCTCGCGAACGGGCCGGTGGTTTTGACGGGCGCTCTCGTGCTCATTGTCCTTTCGGGACTGCTCGCCTCGCGGATGGGTACTACCTTCATGCCGCAGCTCGACGAGGGAGACATCGCACTTCATGCGCTCCGTATTCCAGGCACCAGCCTCACCCAGTCTGTCGCGATGCAGACCGAACTCGAAGCCGCGATCCAGAGGGAAGTCCCTGAGGTCGCTTTTGTGTTTGCCAAGATCGGGACGGCGGAAGTGGCGACCGATCCGATGCCCCCTAGCGTGGCGGATAACTTTGTGATCATGAAGCCGCGCGTTGAGTGGCCCGATCCAGACCTTTCGAAAGCCGAGGTGGTCGAAAAGATTGAGCGAGCTACGCAAGCCCTTCCCGGCAATAAATACGAATACACGCAGCCCATCGAGATGCGCTTCAACGAACTGATCGCTGGCGTCCGCACCGATCTCGCGGTGAAGGTGTATGGCGACGACATGGAGGTGCTTAACCAGACTGCCGGGGTCGTGGCGAGTGTACTCGAGACCGTCCCTGGCGCCGCCGATGTCCGGGTGGAGCAGACGACGGGTTTGCCGATGCTGACCGTGTTGCTGGACGACGAGGCGCTGATGCGTTACGGCCTATCTCGAGCGGATGTTCAGGACGTGGTGGAAGTGGCCGTAGGTGGCAAGGAGGCCGGCATCATCTTCGAGGGTGATCGCCGCGTGGCGCTCGTGGTTCGGTTGCCGGAGACAAATCGCATCGATCTGGACCAGCTTACGCGGCTTCCGATTCCGCTTCCGCTCCAAAGCCCACTTCCGATCCGACTGGTCTCCAACGGTGGCCTGGACGGTGATCGTGGAACCGAGGCCTATGCAGGCGGAAACACGATCTGGCTCGGGCAAATCGCGCGACTCGAATTTGCCCCTGGCCCCAATCAGATCAGCCGCGAGAATGGGAAACGACTGGTGATTGTGACGGCTAATATTCGCGGACGAGATCTGGGCTCGTTCGTCGATGAAGCACAGAAGGCGGTGGCGGAGCAAGTGAATGTACCGGCCGGCTATTGGATCGGGTGGGGAGGGAAGTTCGAGCAGCTGGTCTCGGCCGTGGAGCGACTCCGCCTGCTTGTACCTATCGCGCTATTACTGATATTCGGGCTGTTGTATGCCACCTTCGGATCGATCAAGGACGCACTCCTCGTATTTACGGGGATCCCACTGGCGCTCACGGGTGGCATCGCGGCATTGTGGATGCGAGGGATCCCATTGTCCATAACGGCGGCCGTGGGGTTCATCGCCCTCTCCGGAGTGGCCGTGCTCAATGGATTGGTCATGATTACCTTTATCAATCAGCTTCGCGAGCGCGGAATCGAACTAGACCAGGCGATCTTCGATGGCGCCCGGCAACGTTTGAGGCCGGTCCTCATGACGGCGCTGGTGGCCAGTCTGGGCTTCATCCCGATGGCGCTAGCGACCGGTCCCGGGGCAGAGGTTCAGCGCCCCCTGGCTACGGTTGTTATTGGCGGCATCCTGTCCGCGACAGCGCTTACGCTGCTCGTTATTCCGGTGTTGTACCGCATTGTGCATGGGATACGTCGCGACGGATTGGTGCGTGACTCATTGAATCAAGGCTCAAACCCGTGAGCAGTTGATCCCACGGCCGTCAGCGACCTCTGTTTCCACACCTAATAGAGAGCCAGTATCACGAATAGCGTCAGCGCCGCCGCAGAGACCACGCTAAGATATCTGAAAGCGGCGTTTTCGTGGTGATACGAGGACGTAACGACTCAAAAAACTCAGGAGATGTTCATTTAGCGGGTTGCTACGCCTATGTCGTCCAAACTCCACGCCGTTAAATGGCACCGACTCGGCCAGCGCCCAGACGCAAAGCGCTTGGATGACGACGACCCTGTGTGCTTGGTGAGCCCCGCATTCAACACATCCATCGGACTACTTTGATATGGAAACGAAGGCAGAAAATGTGTCACGTCGTGCCCCCGATAAGAAAAATACCCCCTCCTGGTCGCCATTAAAACGAGGCGAGCAGGTCGAGGTACGCGGCGCCGCAGAGATACTTGCGACCCTGGATGGCGAAGGAGTGCTCGATGATCTTCCTTTCATGCCGGAAATGATCCCGTTCATCGGTAAGCGGTTCACCGTTTCGAGGCGTATCGAGAAAACGTGTCTGGACTATCCTTCGCAAACATTCCGGCGTTTCCAACACAACGATGTTGTCTTCCTTGAGGCCTTGAGATGCTCCGGAGAAGCACATGGAGCGTGCCAGCGGGGGTGCATGATCTTCTGGAAGGAGGCCTGGCTACGAAGAGTTGATGACGCGGAAGAAACCGTTCGCGTCGAGCAACAGGACGCGCTCAGCATACTCGAATCCCGGCTAAAAACGCGCGCTCAGGGGGACGTCTTTATCTGTCAATCGTCAAGGCTCGAACGGGCTACGGAGCACATTCCGCCAGTAGACCGGGTTATGGTCAGCGTTACGGAAATCCGGAACGGCAACCGAAAGGTCTTCGAAGTACTGGGGATGTTCGTTCGCACGGCGTTCTGGAAGATGCGCGGTAAACTCCTGGGCACCCACCCCAAAGGAACGCTCGGAAAAACGCCTACGGAAGCCGTGAATCTGCAGCCAGGCGACTGGGTGGAGGTAAAATCGTACGAAGA
The DNA here is from genome assembly GCA_034439735.1 of Rhodothermales bacterium. Classification (NCBI taxonomy): domain Bacteria; kingdom Pseudomonadati; phylum Rhodothermota; class Rhodothermia; order Rhodothermales; species Rhodothermales bacterium. Next base: position 21,566 of record JAWXAX010000071.1, read on the forward strand.
AATTTACACAACTCTCGATGCCAGGGGCCGAAATCGAGGGATGAAATTCGATCTGGACATGCGCTTTTTTTGCGGGGAACGTCACCGGGTTTCGCGGCGCCTTGATCGCATGATTCGAGAAGACACCGGCGAGATGCTTCACCCTCAAAATACAGTGCTACTCGACGGCGTAAACTGCCAGTGCATCTTTGCAACGGGCGGATGCCCCAGGGCGGAGGCTTTTTATTGGCGAGAAATCTGGTTGAAACGGGTCGGCGACCTCCCCGGGCAAACAGACCACGACCGTTCCTGAAGACGCGCTACGTATCGTTCAATGGGCTCCGTTTTTTGGCGCAATAGGTATGATGGGGCGACTTAGCTGTTTCCCGGCGCGGGCGGTTGCCGCACGCTCGGGAGCGACCGCTGTTTCCACACAAAATAGATCGCCGGTATTACAAGCAGCGTCAGCGCCGTCGACGAAATCATTCCTCCCACCATTGGAGCGGCGATGCGCTTCATCACCTCGGAGCCGGTGCCGATGCCCCACATGATGGGGAGCAAGCCGGCCATGTCCGCGACGACTGTCATCATTTTGGGCCGTATGCGCTCGGCGGCTCCGTGTAATACGGCTTCGTAGAGATCGGAAACCGTGTTCATCGCACCCCGCGCGACGCGTTCTCTATAGGCCTGATCCAGATACACGAGCATGATGACCCCGGTCTCGGCCGCCACGCCCGCGAGGGCAATAAAACCCACGCCAACGGCCACGCTCAGGTTATAGTCGAGCAAGTACACGAACCAGATCCCTCCGACCAGCGCAAACGGCAGGGAAAGCATGACGATCAGGCTCTCGCCGATCCGCTTAAAACTCATATATAGCAGGGCGAAGATGATGAGCAACGTGAACGGGATCACGATCTGCAAGCGCTCTCGCGCGCGCACCATATACTCGTACTGCCCGCTCCATTCCAGGCTGTATCCGGCGGGCAGCGTCACGCCCTGCGAAACGGCCTCGCGCAAGCGGGCCACCAGCGAGCCAATGTCCGACTCGCGCGTATCGACAAACACCCACGACGTACTGCGGGTATTCTCGCTTTTGATCGCCATGGGGCCCTTCTCGAACGAGTAGTCCACCACGTAACGTAGCGGGATCTGCGCGCCGGCCGGGGTGGGGATCAACACGCGATGCAAGGCGGTCAGGTTGTCGCGCAGCTCCCGGCTGTAGCGCACGCGCACGTTGTAGCGTTCGAGGCCCTCAACGGTCTGCGTCACCGTTATGCCGCCGATAGCCGTCTGTATCACGTCCTGGACGTCGCCCACGGTGAGGCCGTACCGCGCCGCCTCGTCGCGTTTAATGCGGTAGTCCAGATAGTTGTCGCCGACGGTTTTCTCCGGGAACGCCGTCGCCACCCCGGGCACCGTCCGGGCGACGGCGGCGGCCCGTTCGCCGAGGTCGGCGAGAACCTCAAGATCTGGCCCCATAATTTTTATACCCACCGGCGTGCGGATGCCCGTGGAAAGCATATCGATGCGGGTTTTGATCGGCATCGTCCACGCGTTGGTGAGCCCTGGAATCACAATGGCGGCGTCCATCTCCTCCACGAGCCGCTCGACCGTCATCCTCTCGCGCCATTCGGACTCCGGTCGGAGTGTGATGATCGTCTCCATCATCGAGAGCGGGGCCGCATCGGTGGCCGTTTCGGCGCGGCCGGCCTTGCCGAGCACATGGCTCACTTCCGGAAAGGCGCGGATGATCTGGTTGGTTTGCTGCAAAATCTCGCGGGCTTTGGCGACGCTCAGACCCGGATCGGTGGTAGGCATATACAGCAGATCGCCTTCGTTGAGGGGCGGCATGAATTCCGAACCGAGCCGGAGTAGCGGATACGTGGTCAATCCGAGGGCAAGTAGGGCCAGGCCGATCGTCATCTTCCGGAAGCGGAGCACGAGGCGGATCGCCGGCGTGAAGAGCGCGATGAGCACCCGGTTGAGAGGATTTTTGTCTTCACGCGGGATCTTGCCGCGGATGAGGTACCCCATGAGGACGGGCACGACGGTCACGGCGAGCAGGGCCGCCGCGGCCAATGCGTATGTTTTGGTATAGGCGAGTGGCTCGAAGAGGCGCCCCTCCTGGTCTTGCAAGCTGAAGACGGGCAGGAAGGAGAGCGTAAGTACGAGCAGGGAGAAAAAGAGGGCGGGGCCGACCTCACGCGAAGCGTCGAGGATGATGCGCCAGTGGTCTTTTTTTCCGGCGTCGCGCTCCAGGTGTTTGTGCGCGTTCTCCACCATGACCATGGCGGCATCCAGCATGGCGCCGATGGCGATCGCGATGCCGCTCAAGGACATGATGTTGGCGTTTAACCCCTGCGCGTTCATGATGAGAAAGGCCAACAACACCCCCATGGGTAGGGTAAAGATGGCGACGAGCGCGCTGCGCACGTGGAGCAGGAACACGATCGTGATCAGGGCGACGATCAGGCACTCCTCGATGAGCGTCCGCGTGACGTTGTCAATGGCGCGTTCGATGAGTCCCGAACGGTCGTACGCCGTATGAATCGTTACCCCCTCGGGAAGGCCGGCCTTCAGTTCCTCCAGCTTTTCCTTCACCGCTTCGATGGTAGCCAGCGCGTTTTCCTGGTAGCGCATGACGACGATGCCGCCCACCGTCTCGCCCTCGCCATTCCATTCCAGCACCCCGCGGCGGAGTTCGGGGCCGATGTGTACGTCGGCCACGTTCCGGATGAGCACCGGCGTACCGTTCCGGTCGGCGCCCAGGGGGACGTTTTCGATGTCCGCGATCGAGGCGAAGTAGCCCAGGCCTCGGACCATAAACTCCGTTTCGCCCAGCTCTACCACCCGTCCCCCGACATCGTTGTTGCTCCGCTTGAGCGCCGAGACCACCGTGGCGATCGGGATGTTGTAGGCCAGGAGCCGGTTTGGGTCCACATCTACCTGGTACTCCTTCACAAAACCGCCGATGCTGGCCACTTCAGCGACGCCCGGCACACTGGTCAGCGGGTAACGCAGGTACCAGTCCTGAATCGAACGGAGCTGCTGAAGGTCGTACCGGTCGCCGCCGTCGAGCACATACTCGTACACCCAGCCGAGACCGGTGGCGTCGGGCCCAAGGGTGGGCGTTACACCGGCCGGCAGGCGATTGGAGGCGGTGTTCAGGTATTCGAGAACGCGGCTCCGTGCCCAATAGATATCCGTTCCATCTTCAAAAATGACATAGATGAACGATGAACCGAAGAACGAGTAACCGCGGACGACTCGGGCTTTGGGAACCGCCATCATGGCGGTCGTGAGCGGATAGGTGACCTGATCTTCGACGACGCGGGGCGCCTGGCCCGGGAATTCGGTGTACAGGATGACCTGGACGTCACTCAGATCCGGGATGGCGTCGACCGGTGTCCGCCACATCGCCATCGCGCCGGCGACAGCCAGGAGGAAGGCGAAAAGCAGCACCAGGACTCGGTGGGTGATGCAGGTTTCAATGAGGCGTTCGATCATGAGGGCAACGCAAACGCGCCGGATAGGCGGATAAAGCAGAAATCAGTGCAGGTGCGAAGCGCCGGCATCGGTGGACGAGGCGGTGTCGCGCGGGGCCGATCGCAGGCGCGCGATGGCCTCTTGCAACCGGCTCTCGCTATCGAGCAGGAACTGCGCGGAGATGACGACTTCCTCACCCTCCACGAGGCCCGAAAGGACGCGGACGAGGGTGGGGTGGGCGTCACTTTCCTGGCCGAGTTCGACCTCGCGCGGCTCGAAACTCCCTACATCGCGCCGGACGAATGCGATGGCGCGTGCGCCGGAGCGCAGGATGGCCTCGGACGGCACGACAAGCGCATCGGGAATCGCGACGCCTTCGATCTGGACGTTGGCATACATGCCCGGCATTAGCGAGCGATCTGGATTGGGAACGACGATACGCACCTGGACGTCGCGGGCAACCTCACCCAGGGTCGGATAGATGTAGGCGATGCGTCCCGGGTACGAGCGGCCGGGGAAGTAGGCCAGGGTGATCGCCACAGGCTGGCCCACGCGGATCCAGGGGAGTTCGTTTTCGAAGAGGCTGGCGTTTACCCACACGTCGCCGAGGTCGGCGATCTGGAAGAGATTGGCGCCGGCCTCGATGTAAGCCCCTTCCACTACGTTTTTCTCGATGACCACCCCGTCCGCCGCTGCGAGCAGGGGAAGGGTCTTTCGAACCTCTCCCGTCTCGGCGAGTCGATCGATATATTGAGAAGGGATGTCCCAGTATTCAAGTCGTTTGCGCGCCGAGGCGAGCAGCTGCGCGGCGTCCTGCCGGAGGTAGTCGGGCGCACCGACAGGCAACGCCCGTTCATGTTGCATTGCGAGAACGAACTCGTTCTGGGTAGCGACGAGTTCAGGGGAATACAGTTCGAGCAGCGGCCGGCCCTTCTCCATCTGCTCGCCAACGGACTCGACATGCAGGCGCTCGATCCAGCCCGATAGCTTGGTGGTTACCTGGTGGAGACCTTCCTGGTCGTATTCGACCGATCCAACGGCTCGAATCGTCCGTGAAAAGTCGGTACGCGTCACGGTGACCGTCCGCACGTTCATGTTTTGAACGACTCGGGGATCGATCGAGACCAGCGTCCCCTCGGGTTGCTCCAACTCATCTTCGTAGACCGGGACGAGATCCATGCCCATCGTCGATTTGCCGGGGCCGTCGTAGAGGGTATTCGGGTCCATCGGATCCCACCAGTAGGCGATGGGCCGATCCGGCTCCGGGGCGGGAGGGCGGCTCGGTAGGATCATGGACTGGTGCCGCCCGAGTTGATAACCGGCGAACGCCAGGAGCAAGGCGGCAACCAGGGCGAGGACGATCGCGAGGGGCTTTTTCATGGGATGATACCGGAAAGCGGCGTACGACGGATCACCGCCGCGCGCGTTTCGAGGGAAACGGTTCCGAGGACGCGTTCGAGGACGGCATACGCCAGGAGGTAGTCCACGAAGGTTTCTTCGTAGGTGACGCGAAGACCGAACGACGCACGTTCAGCTTCCAGGAGATCGAGAAACGAAGCACTGCCGGAGGAATACCCGGTTAGCGCGGCCTGCCGGGTAGCTTCGGCTTGCGGTAAAAGGGCATTACGCAGAAGCGCAAGCTGGTTGTTATGTTGCTCAATCTCATGCAAGGCCTCGTCGAGGTGGGTTTCGATCGCGATCGTCACGGCTTCCGCCTGTGCCCGAACACGGGAGCTTCCCAGCCGTGCTTCTTGCAGGCGAGCGCGAATACGGCCGCGCTGGATCGGCAGGACAGCCGTGACGCCCAACTCAAGCGCATCCCTTCCCATGGCGCCCGGCGGGTCCGCCGCCGCCGCGATATCGAAATAGGTGACGACGACGCCCAGTTCGGGCAGCGCCGTGCGTCGTGCGAGTTCGACGGCTTTGAGGGAACGTCGTTCGGCGGTTGCAATGGCGCCAACTTCGGGCCGCAGGGCACGAGCCAGCACAAGCAGGGAGTCCCTCGGCGGCAGGGGAGGAGGCGGATTCGGCTGGGCGGTCCCCTGTGGGGCGGCCGGGCTATTTGAGAGCCGGCGCAGGGTCTCGCGTGCGGCCAGCGCTTCGTGTTCCAGCGTGTAGCGGCGCGTGTTCAGCGACGCGCGCTCGAGTTGCGCCTGCAGGATGGCCTGTTGGGAGCCGCGGCCGGCTTCATACAGCGCGCGGGCCGTGCCCTCGAACGCCCGGAGACGGACCGTGAAGTCGTCGATAAGCGGGAGCAGCTGTTGCGTGCGATACAGGGTGAAGTAGGCGCGTTTCAGGTCCAGCCCGAGGTCGAGCGCCAGGGTCCGTGTCTCGTCGGCGGCAATGGAGGCCTCGAGATCGGCGAGATCACCCAGCACCCGCCTCGTCCCGGGGTATGGCACCGCCTGTTCGATGCGCCACTGACTGCGCTGCGCGCCGTGCGCCGTCAGCATGGGGTAGGGCTGATAGGCCACCATCGCCATGGGGTCCGGCCACGCTGTCACCTGGCGCCGGCGGGTGCCAAGCGCCTCGGTTTCGATCCAGTGGGCGGTTAATTCAGGATTGCCGGCTTCCAGGGCTCGAAGCAAATCGGCGAGATCCAGGACGGCCGAGGTATCGGCGGGCGGCTCTTGCGCCGTCAGAGAAGCGGGCGCAAGTAGGGCCCATAGCGGCACGAGCCACCATAGGGAGGGGAAATAACGAGGCATGGCCATCTCTTAACAGATTCGATGAACGGCAGAGCGCCGAAGTAAGGCGACCCGGCAGCGGAGATTGGGCTGCCGGTCCTTCGTCGACGGCGTTCAAATCAAGAGATGCGCGTAGAACAGATAGGGCGCCGGGCGCGTGGGGGGAGGCGGATCGGCGAGCGAAAGATCGAGCGGCCGGACGGTCTCAATCGACGCTACGACGAATTGTGCGGGTAGGACATGCAGGAGGAGCCGTGTCCTGGAGGAATCCTCCTCGGCGACTGGAGGCGAAGTGACCGGCGCGGCCATCTGGAACGAACAGCAGGAGGGGTTCGCATCAGGCGGGGCGGAATCCGAGATGCCGGGCCACGGAGATGGCGACTCGGGCGCCTCTGGCGCGGCCTCGGAATGACAGGGCGCCCCCTCCGTGACGAGGAGGTCGTAAGCTTCCGTCCGGGGTTCGTATCCCCAGTCCGCCAGGCCGCAGAGGTGCTGAACGACCGGCATCAAGATGACGGCAATCACTACCCGCGCAACGAGACGCACTACCATGGAATACGGAGGCATGGTCAGCTCAGATGGATTCCTGGTTGTCACGGACCAATACTGAACAGGTTCCCTCGTTACCACACGGGCGGTCGTTCGATCGGTCAAATTGAACGTCAGGCCCGTGTGCCTTTTACGACCACAAACGCGCCCGTGCCGTAGCCATTCACCACCGGATCCGGGTGGTCCATGGTCTCGGCGTCTCGGAAGATCGTTTGAACAAACTGAAGCGGCGTGAAGCCGGCCGCAAACAGATGCCTGGCCACTTCATCGACCGCGTGGAAGTGCGCGTGCCGATAAAACAGGCTCTCGTTCTTCCGCAACTCGTACTCCTTACCCAACGAACTCGCACGATCGATAAATCCAACCACGATACAACCGCCCGGGCGAATCACCCGGTGCGCTTCCTGGAAAGCCTGGTCGATGTCCTCTACAAAACAGATCGTCGTAACCATGAGGACACCGTCGAACGAGTGATCCGGGAAGGGGAGGGCCTCCGCGGTGCCATCCAGCACTTCGATACCACGTTCCAGGGCAATCGCCCGCATTGCCGGCGAGGGCTCCACCCCGAGTTGGATGCCCAGCGGCGCCGCGAACCGGCCGGTGCCGACGCCGACCTCGACAAACTCGCCCGTCGGGGGTAGCAATTCACGGACGGCTTCGATCTCCGAAGCATACGCGTAGGGGTGGGAAGTAAACCAGGCGTCGTACAGGGCGCTTCGCTGCTCAAACGGATTTACATCTGGCATGACGATGCCTCACAGGGAGTAGGCTATTCAGGCTGAGAATGCCTTCGGTCGATCAGTGCGTTGACCAGAGAAGCGACTTCGGGCAGTCGTCGGGGCAAGGTCATAGTTGCTCCCTTTTGAGAAGCTGAGCGTTGATCGCCACGACCACAGTACTCGCGGACATCAATACCGCGCCCACGGCCGGAGTGAGAAGGATACCCCACGGGGCAAGCACGCCAGCCGCCAGGGGAATGGCGAAGATGTTGTAACCCGCCGCCCACCAGAGGTTCTGGAGCATCTTCCGGTAGGTCGCGCGGGACAACGCGACGATCTTCGGGATGTCGCGCGGGTCGGATCGTACCAGCACGATGTGACCGGCCTCCACGGCGACATCGGTGCCGGCGCCGATCGCGATCCCGATATCGGCGGTGGCCAGGGCCGGGGCATCGTTCACGCCGTCACCCACCATCGCGACTTTCTTTCCCTGATTCTGCAGCTCGCGTACCTTGGCGGCCTTGTCCTCGGGCAGGACCTGCGCGAACACGGTGTCGATGCCCAGTTCAGCGGCGACGGCATCCGCGACGGCTTGTGCGTCACCGGTGAGCATGGCCACTTCGATTCCTCGAGCGTGCAGCGCGCGAATAGCCTCGCGGCTCTCCTCGCGGATAGCGTCCGCTACGGCGAATACCGCCAGTGCCTTGCCGTCTCTGATCAGATAAATGGCGGCCTGCCCTCGGCTGGCCGCCGCGTCGGCGGCGGCGCGAAGCGTGTCCGACACCTGGGCGTTCTCTGCCTTGAGGAGCGCGGGGCCGCCCATATGATACTCAACGCCTTCGACCGATGCGGCAACACCCTTCCCGGTCACGGCCCGGAATCCGTCCGATGGCGGCACGTCGAGCGTGCGTTCTATCGCCGTCTTTACAATGCCACGAGCGATCGGGTGTTCGGACTCCGACTCCACTCCGGCCGCGATACGGAGCAAGTTCTCGTCGGACTCCCCGTCGGCCACCGACAGCTCTACCACTCGGAACTCTCCCAATGTGAGCGTTCCGGTCTTGTCGAAAATCACAGTATCCAGGTTTCTGGCTTCTTCCAGCCCGCGCCGATCCCGCACGAGCAGGCCATTGCGCGCGCCCAGGGTCGTGGAGATGGCGACAACCAGCGGCACGGCCAGGCCGAGAGCGTGTGGACAGGCGATCACCAGGACCGTCACCATACGAATGATGGAGAAGTCGATCGACGCACCGAGGAAATACCACACCACCCATGTGACCGCGCCGGCGACGATGGCCACCCCGGTCAGGGTCCTGGCCGCCCGGTCGGCCAGATGCTGGGCCCGGGATTTTGATGTTTGCGCGTCGGCCACGAGCCGCATAATGCCTGAAAGCTTGGTCTTTTCACCGGTGCCGGTGACCTGAATGCGCAGAGAACCCTCCCCATTGACGGTCGCGGCGATGACGGCGTCGCCCTCCCTCTTTTTTACCGGCCTGGACTCGCCAGTAATAAAGGCTTCGTTGAGATCGCTCGTCCCTTTCTGGACGAGGCCGTCCGCTGGCACGCTCTCGCCGGGGCGGACCAGCACGATATCACCCTCCCGCAGCTCGCTGACCGGGACGGTCTCTTCACCCTGCTCTGAGATTCGAGTCGCGGTGTCCGGGAGTAACTTCGCGAGTTCCTGGAGCGCACCCTGTGCCTGTGAGATCGAGCGCATCTCGATCCAGTGGCCCAGCAGCATGATGGTCACCAACGTGGCCAGCTCCCACCAGATGGCATCCGCTCGAAGGAAACCGAGCTGGACCACCCACGAGAAAAGGAAAGCTACCGAAATGGCGAGGGAGATGAGGGTCATCATCCCTGGCAGTCGCGCCTTCAGCTCGCGCCATGCTCCTTTCAGAAAGACCAGGCCGCCGTAGAAAAAGACGGCCGTGCCGAGGACAGGCGATATCCACGTAGATCCGGGGAACGCGGGCGCCTCGTAGTGAAAGATCATCTGGATATGCGCTGCCCAGAGGACGACCGGAACGGAGAGGAGCAGGGAGAGCCAGAACTTGTCACGAAACATCTCCGGGCTGTGACCTGCATGCTGGTCGTGGCTTTCATGACCTTCCGACGTCTTCTGGTGCCCGCCAGGCTCCTTGCCGCCGGCGGGCGGCGCGACGTGATGGCTATGATCGTGGTGGCTGTTTGGGTTCATGGGGGTCGCCTCCTCAATCGTGAATGACAGGCCTTATGCATCCAGGGAGGAGACACATTGTGTCCGCGCAACCCTGATTGTCGGGAAAAAATGTCATACGGCTTTACTACAGGCATACTACTGAACATCTTATCGAAATGGAACAGCGGCAGGTGACGGAATCAAGTCGGGTACCCTGACAGGGAGCGGTTATTGGATGACACTGGCCAAGATTCCCGGCGATGTGCATGCGAGGCGGCGGCCGCGCAGCTCTCTCCTATGGTGGGGGGGAGTCGTTCAACTCGTGTCGCCGTATATTGAATCGCCCCGAGTTTTCGGAGACCGGGTTATCCGAGAAATACCTCTCGAGCCCAGCAGTTCGCAGTCCCATACCCATGTCGCCGAAAACCTACACCATTAAATGGCATCGACTGAGCGAGCGCCTGCTTTGGCACCATCTACCATTAGCGGCGCTTTCGAGCATTGCGACAGCGCTCTGCTACCAGTGGGTCGCCTCGAAGGATGTTATCCACAATTGGAGCATGGCGACGGCATATCCGTGCCTGGCGCTCCTGGCGGCCACGCTCGTGACGGGCCCGTTGATGGTGCTCCGCGGGAAGAGGCGCCCGGTGTCCAACGATCTCACGCGCGACATCGGGATCTGGGCGGGGGTTTTAAGCTTCCTCCACACAATTTTCGGCCTCCAGGTGCATTTCCGGGGCCGGATGTGGCTGTTATTTGTCCCGGACGCACCGATGGCGTTCCCTTTTCTCCGGCTTGATCTATTTGGCATGGCCAACTACACCGGCGTGATCGCTGTACTCGTCGTTTTGATGCTTTTGGGCTTGTCGAACGACTGGTCGCTGCGCAGGCTAGGGGTATCGACCTGGAAGAGATTACAACGCTGGAATTATGCGCTGTTCGGATTAGTCGTGGTACACGGTATCCTGTACCAGATCCTCGAAAAACGAGCGTTCCCTTTTGTTGTGCTATTCGCCGCGATGGGGTTGTGCGTGATCGTGCTGCAAGTGGCCGGCCGGCGCCGGGTTATGCGGGCGATTCGCGGATGGTGATCCACACCAAGCGGTAAAACATCAATGTGAAGCGATTATATCAAAACAAAACATAGGACGGAGATTTACTAAGTATCATCACGGTAAATCCGTTGAATGGCTGCGACGACCGTTCAAGGTTAGAGGCTGAGGGAAGCCACATTAAACCTTGAGAAACTGTTGAGA
>JAWXAX010000072.1 GCA_034439735.1 Rhodothermales bacterium
CCGCGCAGGCGGGGACCCAGAAAAATGCCAGTCTGATGGCTGGATTACTTCGTAAGTCGCTTCGCTCGTTTCCCGCCTTCGCGGGAGCCTGCCCCCGGCCTTGACCGGGGGATGACTATGCCTTCGGTTGTGGAAATCTCAACAGTTTCTAAATAGTGCACATTAACCATTAAACATGAAGCCTTGAACCCCTTTTAGCGGGCAATGAGATGACGGACGTCACCGGACGGAATATCACGATCGTGGGAGCGGCGCGGAGCGGCTTTTCGGCGGCGTTTCTGCTGGCGAAGGCAGGTGCGCGGGTCTTCCTTACGGACCGTGGGCCCATCGACGAGGGACGCATGTCCGCCCTAAAGGCGGCCGGCATTGCCGTCGAGGCCGGCGGTCATACACCCCGTGCGCTGGAAGCCGACCTGGTGGTCTTAAGCCCCGGCGTGCCGACCACGTCGCCCCTCATTCAGGATGCGTTGGGCCGCGGCCTTCCGGTCGTCTCCGAGATCGAGGCGGCGAGCTGGTTCTGCCGCGCTCCGATCGTGGCCGTCACCGGCTCGAACGGCAAGACGACCACCACCAGCTTGCTCGGCCACCTGTTCCGGCTGGCCGGCCGGACGGTGCACGTGGCCGGGAATATCGGGTTTCCCTTCTCGGATATAGCGATGGATGCCCGGCCCGAAGACGTGGTCGTGCTGGAGATTTCCAGCTTTCAGCTGGACCATATCGACACCTTCAAGCCGCGCGTGGCGGTGGAATTAAACATCACACCGGATCATCTCGATCGATACGGATACCGCTTCGAGGCCTACGCGGCGAGCAAACTCCGGCTGTTCGAGAACCAGGGTCCCGGCGACACCATCGTCTATAACCACGACGACGTGTTGCTCAGGGAGCGGGCACAATCGGCGGCCAGGTCGCAGGGCTGCGAGGGCCTCGGCTTCAGCCTGGAAGAAGTACTCAGCGCCGGCGCATTCCTCCGCGGTACGGAGATCGTGCTTCGGAGACATCAGGAAGAGATACCGCTCATGGAAAATCATCAGCTAGCCTTACCGGGCCGGCACAATATGTACAACTCGCTCGCCGCCGCGATGGCGGCCCGGGCGATGGAGGTCAGCGCCGACGCCATCCGCGAGAGCCTGGCGAGTTTCGAAGGCGTGCCGCACCGGCTGGAGTTCGTGCGCGACTTCGAGGGGGTGCATTACATCAACGACTCGAAGGCGACGAACGTAAACGCCGTCTGGTACGCGATTGAAAGCATGACCCGGCCGGTTGTGCTGATCGCCGGCGGACGCGACAAGGGGAATGACTACGAAAGTATCAAAACGCTGGTCAAAGAACGCGCCCGCGCGGTGATCGCCCTCGGCGAAAGCGCTGGGACGGTGATGCGCGAACTGGGCGCCCTGGCGCCGGAAGCCATCGAAGTGGCCTCCATGACCGATGCCGTCGCCACCGCGCGCCGGCTGGCGCAGCCCGGCGATGTCGTGCTTCTCAGCCCGGCCTGCGCCTCGTTCGACCAGTTCAAGAACTACGAAGAACGGGGAGACCTCTTTCGTCAACTGGTCTGGGCCTTCTGAATGGTTGCAGGCTCCAGGTTGCAGGTTTCAAGTTGGGTTCGCCGATGGTGGCGCTATCCCGCAACCTACAACCTGCAGCCTGTAACGTGTAACGCATAAACCATGAACAAACGGCAACCGAAATCGAATGTGGCGACCGCCACCCGCCCTCCCCTGGATAAATACATCCTGTGGGTGGTGCTGGGGCTGGGCGCCATCGGGGTTGTGGCCGTCTATAGCGCCATCGGCTACCTGGCCACGACAAAGGCGGAGGGCAACGTCACGGGACTGATGCTGCGGCACCTGTTGCATATCGGCATCGGCATCGGGGTGATGCTGGTCTTTAGCCGGATTGACTACCACGTGGTGGTCCGCTACAGCCGGCCGGCGCTGATCATAGGAACCGGACTGCTCGTGCTCGTCCAACTCATCGGCGTCTCCATGGGCGGCGCCCAGCGTGCGCTCCAGGTAGGGAGCATGATGTTCCAGCCGGCGGAACTGGCCAAGGTATCCCTGCTGGTCTATATGGCCGTGTTGCTCGCGCGAAAGCAGACGTACATCGAGAGTTTCGGACGTGCTTTCGCGCCGCTGTTCGCCTGGGTCATCCTCACGGTGGTGCTGATCGGGATGGAGGACCTCTCCACGGCTTCACTCGTGCTCGCTTCAGCTGTCCTGATGTGTTTCGTCGCCCGCGTACAGGTGCTTCAACTCGGCGGGCTTGGCCTGGTGACGATCTTGCTCGCCACGCTTTTCCTCGTCTCCTCGCCGGCGCGTATGTACCGCCTCGAAGAGTTCGTGGGCATGAGGCTGTCAGCCGACGGAACGGAGCAGGTGGATGATATCGAGGTCGAGCAGAGTTACCAGATGCGCCAGTCGATGATTGCCTTTGCGCTCGGCGGGATCGCCGGCCAGGGCCCGGGCAAAAGCATCCAGCGCGACTTCCTGCCGGCGCCTTACAACGACTTCATCTTTGCCATCATCGCCGAGGAATACGGGATGCTCGGCGCCCTGGCGCTGCTCTTCCTCTTTCTGGTGCTGCTCTTTAGAGGCTACCTCCGGGTAGCACGGCACGCGCCGGATCCGCTCGGGATGTTTCTCGCGGTAGGACTCACAACGACGGTGGCCATGTACGGCTTTGTGCACGCCGCCGTCACCTGCGGTTTGCTGCCCGTTACCGGCTTGCCGATGCCGTTTGTGTCCTATGGCGGTACATCGATCCTGGCCAACGGTCTGATGATGGGCATCCTGCTCAATATCAGCCGGCAAGTGAAATAAGCATCCGTTGCCCGATGACTTCCAATTCATGACCACGGACCACACTCCATCCCGTGCACCGCGTGTTCTCTTTGCCGGCGGCGGCACGGGGGGGCACGTGTATCCGGCAATCGCCATCGCCGATGCCGTCCGTGCGCTGGAGCCGCGGGCGGCCGTCGCGTTCGCGGGTACCGAGGACCGGATCGAGTGGAAAGCCGTGCCGCATGCCGGCTACCCGATCCACCCGATCGTCGTGCAGGGATTCCATCGGAAACAGCCCCTGCGCAACCTGGGCTTTCCGTTCAAGGTGGCGAAAGGGTTTATGCAAAGCCTGAGCCTGGTTCGAGCCTTCGACCCCGATCTCGTCGTCGGCACCGGTGGGTATGTCGCCGGGCCGGTGTTGCTGGCGGCGCGCGTGCTGGGCCGGCCGATCGTCATCCAGGAGCAGAATGCGTTTCCCGGAGTGACGAACAAGCTACTTGGCCAGATGGCGACCTCGATCCATCTCGCTTTCCCGGAAGCGCGACGCTTTTTTGATGCGAAACGGTGCATCGTCAGCGGTAACCCGACCCGGGCGGCACTTGTCGATGTGGATCGCGCCGAGGCGCGACGCCACTTCGCCGTGCCGGAGACAGGGCGCTTACTCCTGGTCTTCGGTGGATCGCTCGGGAGCGCCGCGTTGAATACGGCGATGGAGACGCACCTGGAGCGTCTGCTAGCCGAACCCGACATCTACGTGATCTGGCAAACGGGGTCGTTGTACTTCGACCGCGTCCATGACAGGGTTACGCCGCACGAGCGGCTTTCCGTGCTGAAATACATCGACCGGATGGACCTCGCGTACGCCGCCGCGGATGCGGTGCTGGCGCGCGCCGGCGCCATCACATGCAGCGAACTGATGGTCACCGGCACGCCGTCGATCCTGGTGCCGTCGCCAAACGTGGCGGAGGACCACCAGACGCCCAACGCCCGGAGCATGAGTGATGCCGGCGCCGCGCGCTTCCTGGCCGAGGCCGACCTCGCCGGCCGGCTCGCCGACGAAGCGCTCGGGTTACTCCGCGACGCGGACACACGCCGCGCCATGCGCGACGCCGCGCTGAGGATCGCAAAGCCGCATGCCGCACGCGAAATCGCGGCCGACATCTTGAATCGAATTAACACCCCCTGACCGGGCATATCGTCACCTGTTTTGAAACACGAGATTACATCGAAAAATCCCGGCCTGCACCGGCGTCAACCCTTCCTGGGGCGGATCCGTCGCGTGCACATGGTCGGCATCGGCGGGATCGGGATGAGCTCGATCGCCGAGGTGCTGATCAACCGCGGGTATGCGGTGACGGGGTCCGACATGAAAAAAAGCGACATCACCGACCACCTCGAGACGCTCGGGGCGACGATCTTCGAGGGCCACGCCGCCGGCCAGGCGGAAGGGGCCGACGTCGTCGTCTATTCGTCCGCCGTGCGCCCCGCCGACAACCCGGAGACGCAGGAGGCGGACCGTCTCCGGATTCCGCTCATCTCCCGAGCCGTCATGCTCGGCGAGTTGATGCGGATGAAGTTCGGCATCGGCATCGCCGGCACGCACGGGAAAACGACGACCACGACGATGACCGGGCTGGTGGTGGCCGAAGCGGGGTTCGACCCGACCATCATCGTGGGCGGCAAAGTCGCCTCGTTCGGCTCAAACGCCGTCGCCGGCGAGGGAGACATCATCGTCATCGAGGCCGACGAGTACGACCGCACCTTCCTCCGGCTGACGCCCTCGCTGGCGGTCGTCACCAACATCGACACCGACCATCTGGACATCTACGAGGACCTCGCCGACATCCAGAACGCCTTCGTCACCTTCACCAACAGCGTCCCCTTTTTCGGAGCCGCCATCCTGTGCCTCGACGACCCGAAGGTACAGGAGATCGTGGGGCGGATCGACCGGCGCATCGTCACGTACGGTACCGCGCGCCAGGCGCACATCCGCGCTGAAGCGATACGCCAGCAGGGCCTGGAGAATCAATTCGACGTGTACCGTGGCAAAGAGCGACTCGGCGCGATTGTAATCAAGGCGCCGGGCCTGCACAACGTGCAGAACGCCCTGGCCGCGATCGCCGTCGGGCTCGAACTGGATATCCCATTTGACAAGATCGCCAGCGGTCTGGCGCACTTCACGGGCGTTCAGCGGCGCTTCCAGCTCCTCGGAGAAGCCGCCGGCATCCTGGTTGTGGACGACTACGCCCATCACCCGACGGAGGTGCGCGCCACGCTGCGCGCCGCGAGCGCCGGCTGGCCGGACCGGCGCATCGTCGCGGTGTTTCAGCCGCATCTGTACTCCCGAACGCGGGATTGCATGGACGACTTCGCCCGCGCCTTCTTCGATGCCGACGTGCTGGTGCTCACCGAGATCTACGGAGCCCGTGAAGCCCCAATACCGGGCATCGACGGGCGCATCGTGGCCGACCTCGCCGCCGCGTACGGTCATCGCGATGTGTATTTTGAACCGAATATCGAGGCGTTGCCCGCGCTGCTACGCGGCATCATCCGAGCCGGCGACGTCGTCATTACCATGGGCGCCGGCAACATCTGGCGGTACGGAAGACGGTTATTTGAAGAACTGGGGTCGTAAGGCGCTCCGATCGATCTGCCATGTTAACAATGTACGCGCGGCCGACGCCACGCATCGACGCCGGGAGATACCCGGATAGCAATGAGGAAAGACAAAAAGGGTTCGAAGAACGGCGCCGGGGGAGAGATTCCTCGCAACCCCATCTGGGGTACGCCGAGCGAGCCGCCCCAAGGCGCGAAGTCGGCGAAGGACAAACGTCCGGAGCCGTCGCGCGGGCCGACGCCGGTCAAGGAGCGACAGCCGGAGCCCCGGAGCACGTCGCGCAGCACGCCGCGACCGCGGCCGGCGCCTCGCCCCCGGGCGAAACGCCCCGCCTCCGATCGACCGAGCATCGGGCCCATTCCCATCGCGGCGCTGGCGGCGGTCGTCATGCTGAGCGCCATCGGGTGGATGTGGAAATCGCAGCTTCGCGTACGCGACGTGGTGGTGGAAGGCGCGCGGCATACGCCGGCCGACACCGTGCTAGCGCTCGCGCGCGTCGACACAGCCGTCGCGTTTTTCGATATCGACACCATCGGTATCGTGGAACGTCTCGCCCGGTTGCCCTGGGTGGAAACGGCGACGGTTCGCCGCGCCCCGAACATCACCATCCAGATCGACATCCTCGAACGGAAGCCGGCACTACTCATCATCGACGACGCGGGACGCCCGGCGCGCTACCTGGATCGGTATGGGTACCCGATGCCTTACGCCCGCGGCGGCTACGACGTGCCGCTTTTACGCGGGTTCGACGGTCCATTTGTCGCCGGCAAGCCGACGGACCATCCGGCCCTGCTCGAACTGGTCGACGTCCTCGCGGACACCGGCCCCACCACGGACGCCCTGTTGTCGGCGTTTGAGCTGGGGGTGGACGGGATGGTGGAACTGTACACGACGCCCAAACCCGGCCGAGGATCGGTTCATGTCGGGCTGGGCACAGGGAATTTTGAGCACAAGCTGTCGCGCCTCCAGGCCTTCTGGGATCAGGAGGTCCTGGCGCAACGCGAAAAGCATTTTGAGTGGATCGACCTCCGTTTTGACAGTCAGATCATCACCAGGGAACGTACCCTGACTCAATAATCGAAGAAAACCGGTAACCATTATGGATGGAGAAATCGTAGTCGGCCTCGACATCGGCACGACCAAGATCTGCGCTGTGCTTGCAGCGGAGGATGACCTCGAAGGCATCCATATTCTCGGCGTCGGTGTAGCCGAGTCGGAAGGCCTCAACCGCGGCGTCGTGGTAAACATCGACAAGACGGTCGCCGGCATCCGCGAGGCGATCGAAAAGGCCGAACGCGCCGCTGGTGTGACCGTGCGCAACGTGATCGTAGGCATCGCCGGAGACCACGTGCAGAGCTTCCAGAGCCGGGGCGTGATCACCACGCACCGGGACGGGGAGATCACCGAACGGGATGTCCAGCGCCTGCTCGAGGATACCACGCACGTGGCGATGCCGGCGGATCGTGAGATCCTCCACGTGTTGCCGCAGGAGTTCATCGTCGACGGCCAGGACGGCGTCGTCGATCCCGTGGGCATGAATGGCGTCCGCCTCGAAGCGAACGTTCATATCGTCACCGGGCTCGTCTCGGCGGCGCGCAATATCTATCGCTGCGTCGAAAAAGCCGGCTACACCGTGGCCGACATCGTGCTCGAGCCGCTCGCCTCGTCCTACGCGGTCCTGCACCAGGATGAGAAGGAAGTGGGCGTCGCGCTGATCGATATCGGCGGCGGAACGACGGACATCGCGGTGTTCGAGGATAAGACGATCCGCCATACGGGCGTCATCGCGGTGGCCGGCAATAAAGTGACGGACGACATCCGCAAGGGCCTCGGGCTGATGAAGGATCAGGCCGAGCAACTCAAGAAGCAGTACGGCACCGCGCTGGTCGACATGAACGTGCCCGACGAGACGATCGGCATCCCGGGCATCGGCGGCCGCACGGAAAAAACGATCAGCCGCAGCGCGCTCACACAGATCATCCAGCCCCGACTGGAAGAGATCCTCGAGATCGCCGGCATCGAAATCAAACGCAGCGGCTATGCGCGCCATCTTGGCGCCGGCGTCGTCCTCACAGGCGGCGGCTCGATGGTGCCGGGCACGGCGGCGCTTGCGGCCGAGGTGCTGGGTGTCGAGGCTCGCGTGGGAATCCCGACGGGGCTTGGGGGCGGCATGGTCAAGGAAGTCAGCGATCCGAAGTTCGCGACGGCCGTCGGCCTGGTGCTCTACGGCCTGCGGCCGAGCCTGATGGGGCGCGAGTTTCTCGCCCAGAAGGAACGCTGGTCCGCCGGCCACACGCACCCGGAGGAATCCGGCGCGCGCCGCATCGTGGAACGCATGACGCGGTGGTTCCAAGAACTTTAATAAGTACTGGTTGACCATTAACGATTAACGATTGCACACGGCATCTTAACCATTTTAGCCGGATCTGCTCAATTCGGCTTTACAAAGGAGAATCTTGCATTCTTCGCCAGGAGGGATTTATGGACAACATTATCAGCTCACGCTTCGCGTTCGATGACGGCGCAAGTGAAGGCCCGAAAATCGCCGTCATCGGTGTTGGCGGCGGTGGAGGCAACGCCATCAACAACATGGTGTCGAAAGGCATCAACGGGGTCGATTTTATATCGATCAACACCGACAAACAGGCGCTCGACGTCAACAGGGCCGAGGTGAAAATCCAGGCCGGCGCGAGCCTGACCAAGGGGCTTGGGGCCGGCGCGCGCCCCGTGAAGGGGGCCGAGGCCGTCGAGGAGAGCCGCTCCGAAGTGGAGCAGCTGCTTCGCGGCTACGAAATGGTGTTTATCACCGCCGGCATGGGCGGTGGCACCGGCACGGGCGGCGCGCCCGTTGTGTCCGCCATTGCCCGCAAGCTGGGCATCCTGACGGTGGCCATCATCACCAAGCCGTTTGAATGCGAGGGGCGCCGGCGTATGGAATCCGCCCAGGCCGGCATCGAATTGCTCCGCGAGCAGGTCGACACCCTCATCATCATCCCGAACGAACGGCTGCTCGACATCGCCGAGCCGCATACGAGCATGATCGAGGCCTTTGAGAGGGCGGACGATGTGTTGCTGAACGCCACGCGGGGGATCAGCGACCTCATCACCGTGCACGGCCTCATCAACCTCGACTTCGCCGATGTCGAGACGACGATGAAAAATGGCGGCACGGCCCTGATGGGCTCGGCCACGGCCGCCGGCGAGAACCGCGCGGAACGCGCCGCCATCGAGGCTATCTCGAGCCCGTTGCTCGACGGCGTCTCGATCGCCGGCGCGCGGAATGCCCTCGTGAACATCACGGCCGGCCGCAACCTCGGCATCCACGAGGCGACCACCGCCACGAGCATCATCCAGCGCGAAGCCGGCGATGATGTCGAGGTGATCTTCGGCACCGTGATTGACGAAGATATGGGCGACAGTCTCCGCGTGACGGTGATCGCGACCGGGTTCGATCGGCGTAAGCAACAACACGGGCCGCCCGCCGCCGCTCAGGCGCCGCCGCGACGCAGCTCGCCGCTGGAACAGGAAAATTCGGTGAACTACCCCAACTACAAGGGGGAGGATAACCTGCGTCAGCTGGATATCCCGGCGTTTGAACGCCGCCAACCGGGCCCGCCCCGGATGACCAATCCGATCGAGCTGTCGGATGACGCCGACGCCGCCGGCCGCATCAAGCGCCTGCAAAGCGACGACATCCGCGAGCGCCGCGAGCGGATCGGCAAGGGCAACACGGATGTGCCAGCCTTTCTTCGGAAGATGATCGATTGATAAGGAAAAAGGTAAAAGGTAAAAGGTAAAATGAGTTGAGACGTGGCAGAGGCTACGACAGCTTCGGTCTCGAATGGGCTGCCCCGTTTTTTCCTTTTTCCTTTCCCCTTTTTCCTTTCCCCTTTTCCCTCCCTTCCGGCCCCTGAGCAAGGCCGCGTCCCACACGTCTGCCCATCGCAGTACGTGTGGGCTTTTTTTTACTCCCCCCCGCCACCAAATCGCTATTCGCGAATCGCTACTCACTAATCGCTACTCATCCCGTATCTTCCCTGTCCGATACTTTCGCTCCTTCTTGCATGGTTGCGTTCATGCTATTTCGTGGTGCCCTCCGTTCGATCTTATGTGTGATGTGGTTGGGCATCGTCGCCCAACCGGCGGCGGGCCAATCAGTGCGTGGCATGGTGTGGGAGCCGCCGCTGCGTACGGATCTGGCGGAGCTCGATCTGCGGGAGATGCAGGCCATCGGCGTTCAGGCGGTGCGTTCGCCGCTGCTGCGTAATGAACGGCTCTACGAAGTGGCCGATTCGCTCGGAATTGCTCTCTATCAGGACCTACCGTTTGCGTACCTCGCCGCCGGCGAATTGATGGATACGCTCCGATACGCCGGACAGGTCATCCAGGAAGCGCTCTGGTGGGCGCGCGATCATCCCTCGGCGCGCCACTTCGGTCTGGCGCGACTCGTGGACACGAGCGACGCCCGGTCTTGTGCCGCGCTGTCGATCATGGCGCAGCAGTTCCGTGCTGACGGACCGGCCGACGTTCGGGTGTATTATCT
The DNA here is from genome assembly GCA_034439735.1 of Rhodothermales bacterium. Taxonomy (NCBI): domain Bacteria; kingdom Pseudomonadati; phylum Rhodothermota; class Rhodothermia; order Rhodothermales; species Rhodothermales bacterium. Next base: position 9,944 of record JAWXAX010000072.1, read on the forward strand.
CACCTCATTTATCGAAAGCGACCGGTGCGCCGGCTAGGTCGACCTGGTCCTACTGGATGCCCTCGACGCTCCCGACGCCGTCGCGCTCGTCCGCGCCTGGCAGTCCGCTCAGCCCGAGTTCGCGGGGCGGACCGGCATCGGGCGGATCGGTACGTGGGTGATCGACGGCCGCGATGAAGACGGTACGCGTGTTCCCCATTCCCGCTCGTACCAGGCACGTTTTCTGGAAGATCAGCTTAACGTGCTTCTCGCGGATTCGTTGGTCCATCCGCCGGCCACCGTGTTTGTGCATAGGTGGCGAGATCGGCAGTTCGACCGGCCTTCGCTCGGCCACGATCTATCCAACCCCTATGCAGACGCGTACGGCCTGCATAGTCCATCCGGTGAGCGCCGGCTGGCTCTCGCGGTGGTGGAAGGAATCTTCACGGGGAGGCAGACAGTGTTTGCGTTTCCGCCTGGGAATCGTCCGCGCGATGCGACACCGTGGCCCATCGTGTTGGGCTGGAGCGTGCTGCTGTTGCTGGGACTCGGGTATTTCCGGTACAGCCGTTTCCAGTCGATGGTGCGGCGCTACTTTTTTGCGCACGGGTTTTACCGAGAATCGGTGGCCCAGGGGCGAGAGTTGATGTTCGGACCCAACACGTTGGTGGTGACCGCCCTCATCATTGCATCCGGACTGGTCAACAGCGTGGTGCTCGAGGCCGTACGCGAGCAGCCCGCGGTTGCGTTGCTGACACGCAGCCTGCCCGAGTCGATGGTGCTCTCGATCGTGGCAGTGTTGGGCCGGCCGCTCACGGTGACCCTTGTGCTCGGAAGTATTTTCGCTGTCGGCGTGTTCATCTGGACATCCGTTTTGTCTGCCCTATCGAGCCGCAATCGGCATCCGTTGTTGCCGGGGCAGGTGCTTATGCTTGTCGCCTGGCCCCGGTGGAGCCTGCTACTGGCCATGCTCGCAGCGATGGTAGTGAGTACGCTCCCTCCGTCGGAGGCCATCGGATGGGCGATCGCGCTGGGCATCGTGGCGTTGCTGGCCGGCATGGGCGCCACGTTTCGCACCGTCAACGACTATCGGCACATCACCCGCGCCCGGTGGTCCAAACTCGTGGTCGCTCTGGCCGGGAATCCCTTTTTCCTGCTCGTTCTGGTGTGTCTCTACCTTGCCATACGTCATATGCCTCGGGTAGCGTTTTTTGTGCACCTCGTGCTGCGGCAGTAAGCCGGGACCTTATCCTTCAACGCACGCGTATTCCGAGCGCCATCTGCCGCCCTTTATTTAATCGTGCCGTCCATGTCTCCACGGATGTGTGTGTTGGTCCTTGTGTGTGGTGTCGTTTGCATCGGGTCCGCCATGCTCGCGGCACGGCCGGTAGCGGCGCAACGTCCCGCGTCAGAATCCAGCGCCGATACAACCGACGTCGTCAAGCGCAGCTGGGTGGTGCTCCCCAGTCTGTTTTATACACCCCGTACAAAGATTGGTGGTGGCGGCTCGGTCCGCTTCTTCCCCGAGCGCCTGCGCAGCGGCCGCCCTTCCGTCATAGAAGCCTCCGTCATCTACACGCAGCGTCGACAGACGATCATCAGCCTGTCGCCCGACATCTTTTTTGATGGAGATCGCCGGCGGGTATTCGGATCCATGCTCTATTTCAATTTCCCGGATCGGTTTTATGGCATCGGAAACGATCAGCCGCTCCGTGCCAGCGAGAGTTACACGTCGCGTGTGGTCAGCGGCCTGGTCGGGGGCGAGCAGGAGGTACTGCCGGGGTTCCGCGTAGGCTTGACCGCCTGGGTGCGGCGTGAGCGGTTGTCGGACCTCGAGCCGGAGGGTGTGCTGGCCGGCGGGACCCTGCCCGGCAGCGAGGGGAACTGGGTCGTGGGGCCGGGCGCGTATGTTCGGTGGGATACGCGGGACGACCTCTTCTACCCGTCGCGCGGCGCCTATGCGCGGTTGTCGTGGATGTACTTCGATCCTGCGTTTGGCGGTGACTTTCAGTTCAGCCGAGCCGGCGTCGACCTGCGTCGGTTCTGGTCGTTGGGCTGGGATCAGATCCTCGCGGTGCAGCTCCAGGGGCTGGCGGTCGCGGGCGGTGCGCCATTTCAACTCTACCCTGAGGTGGGCGGTAGCGAGTTGCTGCGCGGTTATGCGCAGGGTCGCTACAAGGACCGACTCGTGCTGGCGCTGCAGGCCGAGTACCGCCTCTGGGTCTACGGTCCCGTCGGGTTCGCTCTCTTCGGCTCCGCGGCGGATGTCCAGCCGGCCGTGCGCCATCTCTTATCCGATCCCTTTATCCTATCCGGAGGCGCCGGGTTGCGCTTTTTGATGAACGAGCAGGGCGTGAACTTCCGCGTCGATTACGCCTGGGGCCGCGATGGCGGGGCGCTCTATATCTCCGTCGGCGAGGCGTTCTGACCGGGTACTACGTAGCGATATTCGATATTGAGCGAATGCACGTGGGCGTAACGGAGCACCAGATAGTCGCCGGAGATCGGATAAAACCGTACATCGTCATCCGCCGACTTGACCGACGGGTTCGCCTTGTCCTGGTCCAACCGCCGGCGTTTGGCGTGGGTGAGCACGATACGATCGAGCGCGCCGGCTTTGTCGAAGTAGAATTTGTGGAGGTAGCCCCAGTAGATATAGGCGATGCCACCCTGTTCCACGACGGCAGAAACGTACGTGTACCCCTGGATCGAGCGGTAGAACTTGAGCCAGTCCTGTAGCTCACGCCCACCCCATTTCCACTGGCGCGCTTCGATGATCTCCATGATCGGGTCCTCCTGGCGGAAGAGGTAATACCACTCGTTGCGGAATCGAAGAGAACGGAAACGGAGGTCTAGTCGGAGCCGGCGGACCAGAGCGTGAAGCCCAAACCCGACCCCGATCGCGAGCGCGTTCAGCCCCAGGAAGTAGATAAAGATGCGCTCGGGCGCAAAGGTGATGGCGCGGATGGCACGCTGTCCGGACCCATTCTCGACTCCGGTCAGGAAAAACAGCACGGCTTCGAGGTCTATCGCTACCCCGAACATCGAAAGCGCCCAGCCCCAGAGCAGATGCAGCGCGGCGGCCAGGACGACCCCGTAGGCGATTTCCTCGGAGATCGACGTGAGGTAGACCGGGCTCGTCCACGTGCCCTTCCGGTACGCATACCGGCAGATGATCCCCGGGAGTACGATCAAAAAGATGAGGAGCGCCGGGAATGCGACATCCATCGATGCGGAGAGCTACGTGCGCGATGAGGCGGGCGCGCCGGCTAATCGCCTAGCGCGCCTGGGAACGGCCGTTTTTGCGCTTTTTGATGGAGCGCGCGAGGTCCATCGCTTCGTCGAGCGAGCGCGTCACGTAATAGGCTTCGCCGTCGACCTTCACCCAGCCGTCCTTGTGGTCGTGATGGAGCCGGCCGAGCGCTTTGCACGCGTCCGGGTCGTCGAGCAGTTTACGCGCGTTTTTGGAAATGTAAGCGTCCATACGGGATATCGTGTAGCGTCTAGGTGCAGGATCGAACGCATACGTTCGATCTAAAACCCTTTTGCGGCAGGTTCAGGGGGAATGTACGCATCATCCGCGGCATTGTTTACAAACAGGCGCGGGCATATCTCATCTTTCGCTCATGCTCCGCTCATGTTGCGGGCCGATTCCAGGGCGATTTTGGGCCATCCGTTCATCGAACTGTGCCCGGCCATGAAAACTGTCGTCTGTCTGCTGCTTGTTGTGCTTACCGCGGCGCCATTGCGCGCCCAACAGAGCCTGATCTTTAACCAGTACATCACCCAGCCGGATGTATGGCGGCCGGCCGCGCCTTCCGAGCCCGGCGTTGACGCAAAAGGGGATCTGACCCTTTCGGTCCCCGTGATGACGGTCCCGGGTCGAGGCGGGTTGGATTACACGATCCAGTTCACCTATCGGTCGGGCATCCGCGTAGGGCAACGGGCTGGCTGGATTGGCCTTGGCTGGGAGTTTGATCCTGGCTCCATCACCCGAGAACCGATGGCGCTGGTGGATGTCGGCGGCTCGGTGCATGGAACCGACTGGGCGACAGGCGCCGCGCCCGTGTGGCAGCCGGATGCCTACTTCGTGACGACGCCTGCAGGCTCATCCATGATGACGCGCTTCGTCGCCGGCGCCACGCCCCCGCGGACGGATACAGACGGGTTCTACCTGAACGAATGGCGCCCCTGGAAGGTGGACTTTACCACGGCGAACCCTGTCACCGTCGTCGACGCCGCCGGCGGCGGGACCACCACCTCGGTCGTCTACAATGGCGCGGCCACCCCGAAGCCGGACTATACCGCCTTCACGATCACGGCCGATGACGGCTCCCGGTACATCTTCGCGCACCCGACCCTCTCTACCTTTCGGGCATTTGCCAGCAATCTGACGGAGCAGGACGATCTGCAGGTCGAGTACTTCGTGAGCACCTGGCGCCTGCGGGCAATCCTGGGGCCCGATTACCTCGGGCCCGATATCCCCGTCGGCGTCGAAGCCGGCAGTTGGATCCGGTTTGACTACACCGCGCCCACGACGATCGTCGACATGAATGGCGTAGAAGCCCCCACACGCCAGCAGGTGGCTTATCTGAGCGCAATCGTCACACCCACGCATCAGGCGTCGTTTTCGACCTCGCCGCGCTTCAACGAGGACTTCGCGTTGTACGAGGAGGGGCATTTCCAGGAGTTGAACACCATCACCCTGGCGGCCCGGTCGGCGCCGACGACGATCATCCAGAAAGTCGAACCGATCACCTCCAAGCTCCATCAGAGCCCGGAGGAAAAGAGGCTTTCGCTGGATGGAATCAAAATCTATGGCAAGTCGAGCGATGCCTCGATGCCGGCATATGCGTTCACCTACTGGGGATCATGCCATACCACAATCACTGGCGACCATGATGACTGGTTCGGCTTCTGCCACCAGGATACGTCCGACGTCTTCAACACCGGCTCCAATAACGCCGGACGCGCATGGAGCCTCAAGCGGATCACGTATCCAACGGGTGGCTATGATGAATTCGACTACGAAGACGATGCCATCCTCAGTACCGAAACGGCGCCGTTCTGGCAATATGACCTTGAAAATGGCGCCACGACGACGGCACTCACCTTCAGCGTCACGACCGAACAAACGCGCCAGGGAGGAGCGCGGGTGCTGTCGTACAAACGAGGTGATGGCCTCGGGAGCGAGTGGACCGCCACGTACAGCTACGGCGCGGGCCGGCTGAGCGGTATCCCGAGCGGTTGGTGGAAGACCTGGTACACGACCTTCCGGGCATTCCTGGGGAGCGAACGCGGGCAGGCCGCCGTGTTTTACGACTACGTTCGTCGTACCGATCCGGATGGCGGCGCGGTCCAAACCCATCATGTTACCAGTGGGAATCACGCCGCCAGCGCCCTCAAGCTCCAGACGTTTCTGTACCTGAAGCTCGATTATGGCAACGCTAATTTTTTATATCACGACTTCACGCTGGTCCAGGGAAACCAACACTGGAACTGGGGGCTCCCGTTCGAGACGCGCTACTTCAACAATGGCGGCACAAACCCTGTCCGAAAAACGACCCGCACCTACGACTTCACGAGCTACAAGCTCGCCAGTGCGTTCACCTCCGGCGCCAACGAGGCGAAAATCGTCTGGGCATACGCCGACAAAGTGAGCAGCGAGACCGATACCGACTATGGTCAGAGCGCCAGCCCCTCGACGTTTATCACCCGAACCACTACGTACGAGCACGATTCCGCCGCCGGCACGGGTACGGGCTACGTGACGTCCACCGAGGAGACGCTCAACAGCACCGCCACGCCGGCCCGGCGGACTGAGTACACCTATACCTATCAGCAGTACACGGATCTCAACACGCGCAACATCCTTCACCCTGCGGTTCAGACACTCGTCGGTGAAAAAACGAGCGCCACCTCTACCACCTGGCATGCCTCACAGGTGACTCGTTGGGGCAGTTTCTCCGTGACCGGGGGTACACTCTGGAAGCCCAAATACACCGTCGCCTGGAATGGCGCGGCATCGGCGACCAAGCCCACCTACAGCAACTGGTCGATAGATACCATACCCGCCGGCTGGCAGAAAAAGGACGAGACCACCGCCTATAACGAACACGGTCTCCCTACTTCCACCAAGGACCCGCGCGGGAAGGTGATCACCCTGACGTACTTCACCGGCACAACAGGCACAAGCGTCATCCCCCCGGGGCTGCTCAAGACGGTAGCCAGAAGCGGGCTGTCAGTCGAGTTCGGTTACGACGCATCGTTCGGCCTGATTACCACCGTGAAAGATGAAAATGAGCACACACGCACCTACGAGTACGACAATTTCGGCCGGCTCCAGGGGGTCAAGGACCGGATGAGTCCGTCGAATACGGTTACTACCTTTACGTACACGACGACCACGGCGCCATTCCAGGTGCTCACCAAACAGTTCCACGCCGGTGGGCTCGCCTATGAAACGCTGTCGTTCTACGACGGTCTCGGCCGGCCGCTACAATCGCAAACGAAGGACGGTAGCGTGTACATCGTCGGGCATACCGAGTATCTGCCAGGCACCTCGTCCGCCGGTGCAAAGGTCCGCCAGTGGAAGCCGTACAGCCACGCGACGGCCGGCGCCTATCATGCGGGCTTCGCCGCCACGGCTCGCACGCAGTACGGGAGCGGCACCAATCCATACGTCGAGACGCAGTATCGCCGCGATGGCCTGGCAAGGGTGAGTCACATTACACCGGAGAACGATGGCGTTACCGCGCCCAATGTCGTCACTTCCTACAACGTGGGCGCACTCGACGGTGGCTCGTCTTCCAACTACAGCTTTCAGGAAATAACCGACGAAGTTGGCCACATTACACGCACGTACACCGACACCTTCGGCCGCACCAAACAATCCGTGGCCGGCTACAACACGGCCGACAAAGCCGTCACGACCTTTACGTACAATGTGCTCGGCCTCCCGACGCAGATTGTCGATCCGCGCGGCCTCGTCACGACGAATACCTACAACGTCCAGGGCCAACTCACCCAGCGCATTTCGCCCGACGCAGGCACGGTGAAGTTCGAGTACGATGCCGCCGGCAACATCCGCTTTAGTCAAGATGCCGTCCAGACCGCGGGAAGTGACGTGCTGTACACGAAATACGATGACCTGGGCCGGCCAACGATCACCGGGCTCCATACCAACATCGGCTTCGCGACGTTGGCTGGGACGACGGACTATAGCTGGGAGACGTCGACTACAGGCTATTTCTTGTTCGTCAATCACTATGGCGATGCCGCCAATGGCTATGCAGGCACCGCCGCGAAGCCGGGAACAAGCACCTTCCCGTGGTCGCTATTTTCCACACAGATCAATGCGGTGCCCGCGGTTCTTAACGGCAAAGCACATCGCACAGCCGTTGCCTTTAAAAGCAACGGGCGGTGGCAGATCGAGCTGGCCAGCTTCGATAATGAGGAGCGCGCGGCCTGGAAGCGGGTCTATACGGAAGCCGCTGCCGGCGGCATTGCGAACGCGCTGAATACGACATTTACTTACGCATTTAACTGGCAGGATCAGCCGACCAGTATCCAATCGACCGTCGGCAGCCTGAACTGGTACCAGTGGTACGACTACAACGAGCGAGGCACGGAAGCCAGGAGCTCGGCCTCGACGACTTCCATTAAACCCGCACTGGCCGATGTACAGCTTCTCTATAATCCGGCCGGCGCCGTCAGAACGGTGCAACTGGCGGAATATGGGACCAATTCCTACCGCGATTCAAAGGCGTATACCTACAACCTGCGGGGCTGGGTAACGGGTATCGATCTGGACGCGGAAAGTACCCCTTTTGCGGCTACGTATGAGTACGCCGGCGACGGAAACGTCACCACCGCCATCGTAAACCAGGGCGCCGCGGCGATCGACAAGCGCTACCGGTACGTCTTCACCTACGATGCGCTCAACCGGATGAAGACGGCGGATTATTCCTACGCCGTCTGGAACAACACCGGGCAAGTTGGCCCCCAACCGTTTGCTGTGGGTGGGTGGGACTGGTACTTCTCCACGCGGTACGACGTGTCGGGTGTCACGTACGACAAAAGTGGCAACCTGACCGCCCTGACCCGCAATCGGGAGACCGGTAGCGCGATCGACCAGCTCACCTATGCCTACACCCCCGGCACAAACAGGCTGGCCTCTGTCACGGATGCGCTGACCACTGCCGAATCCTGGGATGCCGAGACGGGGAGTTTTTCCTACGACGCCAGTGGCAACATGAAGACGGCCCCGGCGCCCTATGGCATCACCGCCACCGTGTACGATGAACGTAATCTGCCCATTTCCATCACCGCGGGCACAACGACTACCTATCGGTATAGCGCCGACGGCCAGCGCTTCGCGAAGAAAGTTGGAAGTGCGGCGGGAGAGCATTACGTTTTGGATGGGAGCCAGGTTATTGGCGTGTTCTCTGACACAGGGGCCCTCAAGCATTGGAATATTATCTCGGGCGGGTCGGTCTGGGGTCGTTATGATGGCGCCGCCCGATTCTACTACCACAAGGACGCCCTGGGCTCTACGCGGCTCGTGATGAACGGGGCCGGCACAACGGTCGAGTGGCGGGACTATTACCCCTTTGGCCTCACGATGCCCGGGCGGAGTTATCTGTCGGGGGCGGTCGCAAAAGAAGGCTTTACCGGTAAGGAACGGGACGCCGAGACGGGGCTGGACTACTTCGGCGCGCGGTATTACATGCCGGCGCTGGGGCGGTGGGGAAGTATGGATCTGCTGGCGCTGGATCCTGCCCAGGTCGACAAGTCGCCTTATGCCTACAGCTGGAACAATCCGGCCACGCTGACTGATCCGGATGGGCGGTGCCCAAAGTGCCTCAAGACGGCCTACAACGTCGTCAAGCGAGCCTATAAAGCCGCTGAAAATGCCGGCGACATGAGTCAGCTTTTTAAGCTGGATACCTGGAAAAAGGCCGGCGTGGATGAGGTTGTGGATTTCGTTGACAACGTGAGCACGCTTGCGGATGGTCAGGCGACTGTCGACGACGCGACCGCTGTAGTAGATCTGGTGACCGGACTTGGGGATGAGGCGAAGGCGGTTGGGAAAGCTGTCGGAGCGATTGAGGAGGCGGGAGATATTGCAGGTGCAGCCCGGAAGACAGATTTTGTGGTTACGGAGACGGGTACGGCGATTCCTGTTCCCGACGGTGCTGTTGGCCCTTCGACTCCTCCCTCGGGAGGTAAAGGAATGGTTTACTCAGGAGGCTCGGGCGGCAAGGGAATGCATGCTTCGGCCTCCGACGTATTTATCATGGATCCCATAACGGGCGGTCCATTTCCACAGGGACGCCGTGTATACTATATGAATGATCGCAATCAAAAAATAAATCGAGCAACTGGGCAAACCGTCGGGAAGAAAGATCCAGAGGCGCATATATATATTGAGGAAGACTGATGATCAAATCGGAAGCCCTGAAATCGTTCGCAGCCAGGTTAAAGCTTCTCGAAGGGGAAGAGCTCTGTGCGATCACGTTTATTCGTGATTATGTACAGTTTACTCTTGGTGAGAACATACTGAATACATACACGTGGCCGATTCTAGATGAGGGAGGTATCTTGTATCACGAGGACACTCTCGGATATAGAGATCGTTTGTGTGGACAAATCGGAAACAAGGTATCTGAAGTGTCCTATGAAGAGCCTGTGGCCATGATCGACTTTGGAGAATTGTGTTTGCGGGTGATTCTGGACGGTGATGATTGCTATGAAACCGCAAGCCTTCGCGATTCCGGGGGTGAATATAGTGCCGTTTAGTCGGGCATTGGATACGAAAAATCTTCACTCCTTTAGTATTGGTTATTTGTAGATAATATTCAAGGATAATGGAGTGCCAGGCAGTAAGATTTTCCCCCTATGCGGCTCGAATGATACCAGTGTAAAGATGATTTGATGTAGCACCTGCAAGCACAAAGTATACGGTGAAATAGAACACCATGATTGCCAATAAAAGGTGATTCACATGAGTGACAAATTCGAATTCCACTGGGGAGATACTGTGCGCGTTCGACTCGCTCCCGAAGAATCCTGCAAAACCGAACAGCTGGCCTCAATTTGTGGTATCAGGGAGGACGGTGGTCTGATCATGTATCTTGTAGAATTCTCTGATGGATCGACCTTTGAATTGCCGGAAGAAAGGCTCATGAAGTTCGATGAAAACTCCTTAAAAAACTGTTGAGATTTGCGTATTGCATAAGGAGCAAGTCATCCCCGCGCAGGCGGGGACCCAGGAAAATGCCTGTCTGATGGCTGGATCCCCGCCTGCGCGGGGATGACAATGCATTGGGCTGTGGAAATCCCAACAGTTTCTAAAGGATAGCAGCCCTTTTCGTGGCCTGGATTAATCGGGGCTCTGCACAGGCTTCATAGCCGCCTCAAACCCCACCATCGCCTTCTTGCGCGCACTCCCCCAGTGGTACTGCCCGAAGTGGCCGGACTTTCGGATGACCCGATGGCAGGGGATTAAATAGCCGATGGGATTTTTCGCGACGGCGCTCGCCACGGCGCGGGTGGCCGCAGGCCGGCCCAGCGCATGCGCCAGTTCCTCGTACGACACCACCTGCCCTGGCTGGACCCGCAGCAGGGCCTGCCAGACCTGCACCTGGAAGTTGGTGCCACCCAGCAATAGACGAAGCGGGGCGCCATTCGCTGTCGTCTCACCAAAGATGCGGTCCACTAACGCCCCGGTTTCCGCCGGCGCCTCCACCAACACGGCACCAGGCCACCGTGCGGCTAGCTCGGCTACGGGCTCGGGTCCGGGCGGATTGAACGCCATATGGCAGATGCCCCGCTCCGTCAGCCCGATGAAGCACCACCCGAACCGGGTCTCGTGAAACCCGTACCGGATGACGACGCCGGCACCCTGCTGCTTGAACTCACCGGGCGTGACCGCCTCGACGGTGACAAACAGATCGTGTAGCCGGCCCGGGCCGGATAGCCCGCTGTCCAGCGCGGCTTCGAGCACCGAGGCCGACTCGCTCAGGCGCTCCTTGGCGTATCCCAGCGTGAGGTACTGCAAAAACTGCTTCGGCGTCACGCCGGCCCAGCGTTTAAACAGCCGCTCGAAGTGAAACGGGCTCAGGTGGACGTACTCCGCGATGTCGTCCAGGCGGGGCTGGTCGTTCACGTGGTCTTCTAGAAAGCGAATGGCGCGCTCGATGCGCTCGTAGTCGGTCGTCATGGTCGTCTTGATCTGGTTGGAAACTACACCAGAATACGCTGCCGGCACCGGTGGATCGACCCGAATCTTGCGCACTTCATGCGCTCAAAAGCGAAGCGTAAACGTCGTCCGTAGGTCCGGCTCCGAGACGACGCTCAGAGCGCCGCCGTGCTGCCGCATGATCTGGCGCGACAGGCTGAGTCCGATACCGGAGCCCTCTTTTTTGGTGGTGTAAAATGGGATAAAGATCCGGTCGACGGCTTCCGGCGGGATACCTGGCCCGTTGTCACGTACCTGGATGACCGTTCGACCGCGCGCCGACATCCGAGCGATGAGGGCGATGCGCGCATCCGGCCGCCCTCGCAACGCCTCGATGGCATTTTTGATGAGGTTGATCAGCACCTGCTCGATCAACTCGGGGTCCGCCGTGACATCCAGTTCCACCGGATCGATGGAGATCTCCAACGCGATACGAGCCTCTTCGAGCGACGTGCGGAACAGGTGTTCGATCGCTCCAAACAACTTATGGATCGGGAAAATACCGAGGTTCGGCCGGGGAATGCGAGTCAGGCTCCGATAGGCATTGACGAAGTGGAGCAGATGCTGGCTGCGCCGCGCGATGGTCTGCATCGCCATGTGTACATCGTCGAGCGTTTCCCGGGCTTCGTCGGCCGGACCGTTCGGCGCCAGGTCCCTCAATAGATCGTTCGCCGTGTCCGCCATCGAGGCGATCGGTGTGATCGAATTCATGATCTCGTGGGTAAGGACGCTGACGAGCTTTTGCCACGACTGAATTTCTTTCTCCTCGAGTTCGGCCTGGATATCCTGGATCGACACGAGGGTGTAGAGCTGGCCGTGCAGGCGGAATTCCGTCGCATACATGACCAACTCCAGCAGTTCGTCTCCATCGACAACCTTGACGAGGGCTTTGTCGCCGGCGTGCATCCCGAGTAGCGTTTCCACCAGTTCGACGCTGAAATCGCCCAGCGCCCGCACATTTTTCAGATACGGTACACGCAGCAATCGTTTCGCCGCGTTGTTGATCAGACCGATGCTCCCCTGCTGCTGGAAGGCGAGGAGGCCGATACCGATGTGCTGAATGACCGTGTTCAGGTACAACACGTGCTCCTCCTTCTCCGCGCGCGCCTTTCGGAAGTCCTCCATGACGGCGGTGAACGCCTGTCCGAGCTCGCTGAACGATCCCCCCAATCCTGCGGCGTGGAAGGCCTGCGAGAAGTCTGAATATCGGATGGCGAGCAGCAGCCGGCTCAACTCGCGGTTCGTGCGGTCGACGAACCGGATGAGCGAAATGAGTTGTCCTCCTGTCAACACGGCAGCTACCCCGCCCAGCAGCAAGGACGCATACGTCAGCGCGCCGTAGATGCCGGCGAGTATTGTGCAGGCGAGCATTATCACGCGCAAGGCGCACTGGATGCGGAAGCCTTTCATGGAGCGATCATAACCGATATTTCTCCAGCCGGCGGTAGAGGGCGGCACGTGTCAGGCCCAGTTCCTTTGCTGCCTTGCTGATGTTGCCCTCGTGTTTGTCTAGCGCTTTACGGATTACGGTGCGCTCGACCTCCTCGAGATTGTACGCGTCGAACACGAGCCCCTCCGCGTCGGGCTTGCGCGTCCCCGCGAAGAAAAAATCCTCCCGCTGCAAGGTGTTCGATTCCGTCATGATCACCGCTCGCTCGATCATGTGCTCCAACTCGCGGACGTTGCCCGGCATGTGGTACGCCTTCAACTGTGCGATAGCCGCCGCCGCCAGAGCATGCACGGGCCGGCCGTATTTTCGGGCAAAACGCTGCAGGAAGTGGTTGGCCAGAGGCTCGATGTCCTCCGGGCGCTCGCGCAGGGGGGGGAGGTGGATTTCGACCGTGTTGAAACGGTAGAGGAGATCCTGCCGGAAAGTCCCCGCATCCACCATCTCGTACAGCGGCATGTTCGTCGCACAGATGAGCCGGACGTCAATGGGAACAGGTTTATTGGATCCGATACGGACGATCTCGCGCTGCTGGAGCGACGTGAGCAGCTTCGATTGCTTGGCGAGCGACAGGTTGCCGATTTCGTCGAGGAACAGCGTCCCCTTCGAAGCCATCTCGAAACGCCCCATGCGGTCCTCCCGGGCGTCGGTGAACGCGCCGCGGACATGGCCGAACAGCTCGCTCTCGAAGAGCGTGTCCGCCACGGCGCCCATGTCCACGCCCACAAAGGGGTGCTCCGCGCGCAGGGAGTGTCGGTGGAGGGCGCGGGCAACGAGCTCTTTGCCCGTTCCGTTTTCCCCCAGAATGAGCACACTCGCATCCGTGTCGGCTACTTTGTCGATCTGCTCGAACACGCGTTGCATGGCCGGCGACTCCCCTACAAAGTCCTGGTAGCGCTGGTCCATGTCGGACATCAGCTGACGCCGGGTGTCGCGCAGCATGCCGGCCTCGGCCCTTGACGAGCGCAGCCGACGCGCTGCCGTCAACGTCGCGAGCAACTTCTCGTTTTGCCACGGTTTGAGCACAAAATCCGTGGCGCCGGCTTTGATCGCGTTTACCGCCATCTCCACATCCCCGAACGCGGTGATGAGCACGACCACGGCCGCCGGGTCGATCGCGAGAATCTTATCCAACCAGAAAAAACCCTCCCGGCCGCTCGCGACATCGCGCGTGAAGTTCATGTCCAGCAGAATGATGTCGTACGTTTCATTCTGCAGCAACTCGGGGATGCGCTCGGGCCGGTTTTCGGTATGGACGCGGCGCGCATGTTTCTTCAATAACAGGCGCGCGGCCTGCAAGACGTCTGCGTCGTCGTCCACGATCAATAGGCTGCCAAAGTCACTCATCATAGGAAATTAGACGGGGGGATGAGGCGCGGGGAAGGCGACGATCTCCAAACATCGTTCCAGGGCCCAATATAGGCGCCACAAGCATTTTACCTGCGGCAAGTGTTCGGATTCGGACACCGAATGGTACGCCGGCGAACACCTCTTCGTGCAAGAGCAGGATCCGGATGGATACTTAAACTATATGAAATAAACGACTTAGTGTGAATGGCACTCATCTTGACATACGATCCTCTACAAAACCAAGCGACCTATGAGCGAAGCCCCTGATTCCAAACCCGATATCTCCGTCCTTTTGCGCCCTGCCTCACACCAGAGCGGCGAGGGCGCCGGCCGGCGCATGGGCGGCGGCGAAGGCATGGACCGTCAGCTGGCGCGAACCTTCTGGACCCGGAGCCGGCTGTTTCAATTCGTGGGAGGCGCCCTGGTGATCGCCCTGATCGCGTATGCGTTGTGGTCGACGACCGGCGGTCGGAAGTTGAATGTGGATCGCGAGCGGCTCACGATTTCAACCGTCTCGTTTGAGCCCTTCCAGGAACGGATTTCGATCACGGGCAACGTGTTGCCCCGCACGACGGTCTACCTGGACGCCGTCGAGGGCGGGCGGATCGAGGAGATCTACGTCCAGGAGGGTGCGATGGTAGAAGATGACGAGCCCATCCTCCGGCTCTCGAACAGCACGTTGCAACTGAGCCTGTTGAACACGGAGTCCCAGCGCCTGGAGCAGATCAGCCAGCTGGAACAGACGCGGTTCCAGATCGAGGAGGGCAACCTGACCCGCCGGCAGCAGCTGACGGACATGGATTACAACGTCCTGCGCCTGCGTCGCGACCTGGAGCGTAACCAGGAGCTGTTCGAGAAGCATGTGATCTCCGAGCGGGAGTTTCAGACGGTGAAGGACGAATACGAGTACTGGGAGCGCCGTCGCGATCTGACGCAGCAGTCATTTCGACAGGATTCGCTCCGGCAGGCGCTGCAGGTCCAGCGCATGGTCATCGCCGTGGATCGCATGGACGCCAACTTTCAGGTGATGCAAGAGCAGCTGGAAAACCTCACCGTTCGTGCGCCGCTCGCCGGCCAGCTGACGGCCCTCAACGCCGAACTCGGCGAGATGAAAGGCGCTGGCTTCCGGTTTGGCCAGGTGGACGTGCTCGACGGCTTCAAGGTCCGCGCCGGCATCGACGAGTACTACATCAACCGCGTCATTCGAGGTCAGCGCGCCACGACACAGCCTATCGCCGGCATCGAGTACGCGATGGAGACGACCCGCGTCTACCCCGAGGTGCGCGAGGGACGGTTCGAGGTGGACCTCACCTTCGTGGGCGAAACTCCGCCCGACATCCGTCGCGGGCAAACGATTCGGCTGGGTCTTGAGATGAGCGATCTGGGCGAGGCGATCACCGTGGCCCGGGGCGGCTTCTACCAGTCGACCGGAGGCAACTGGGTGTACGTCGTCGATCCGTCCGGCGACTTCGCGGTGAAACGGCCCGTCCGCCTCGGCCGGCAGAATCCACTGGTGTACGAAGTCCTGGAAGGGCTCGAGGCCGGCGAGCAGGTCGTCACTTCGTCGTATGAAACCTTCGGCGATGTCGATCGCCTCGTTCTTCGCTAGGCACAACTCCACACGCCTTGCAGGGCACTGGCCTGGCATCGCCCAATGCACCAACGTTCAACGCGAATACGTTCAACCCACCAACAGTATTAACGGTATGATCAAAGCCACCAACCTCAAGAAGGCGTACGTGACGGAGGAGGTCGAGACTACGGCCCTCAACAACGTCAACATGGAAATTAAAGAGGGCGAGTTCATCTCGATCATGGGCCCCTCGGGCTGCGGGAAATCGACCCTCTTGAACATCCTCGGGTTGCTGGACAGCCCGTCGGAGGGCTCGTATACCTTCCTCGGGCACGAGACCGCCAACATGTCCGAGCGCCAGCGCGCCGGCCTACGCAAGGGCAACATCGGCTTCGTGTTCCAGAGCTTCAATCTGATCGACGAACTGACGGTGTACGAAAACGTCGAGCTGCCCCTGTTGTATCTGGGGATGTCGACCTCGGAGCGGGAGCAGCGGGTGACGGCGTCGCTGGATCGGGTGCAGATCACCCACCGGAAGGGCCACTTTCCCCAACAGCTTTCGGGTGGACAACAGCAGCGCGTGGCCATCGCGCGGGCTGTCGTGGCCTCGCCGAAGCTGATCCTCGCGGACGAGCCGACGGGTAACTTGGACTCGACCCACGGCGAGGAGGTGATGGCGCTGCTCACCCAACTCAATGAAGCCGGCACCACCATCGCCATGGTGACGCACTCGCCGGCAGACGCGGAATACAGCCATCGGATCGTCCACTTGTTCGACGGACACATCGTCACGGAGAACTTCTTGAAGCAACGCTACATCGCGCCGGCGTGATGGGTGCTGGCGGGCGCGGCGCGGACAGGCGCCCCTCCTCCGCCCTTTAAAAACCAACCGTTATGCTCAAAAGCTACCTCACCATCGCCCTGCGTAACCTACGCCGGCATAAAAGCTACGCGTTTATCAATATCTTCGGTCTCGCGGTCGGGCTGGCGGCGTGTTGCCTGATCTTGCTGTACGTCCGCGACGAGTTGCTATTCGAATCGATGCACAAGCGGGCGGACCGGATCTACCGCGTGCATCTGGAAGGCGCCCTCGCCGGCCAGACCTTTAACTCGGCCACCACGTCGGCCCCGATGGCAGCGGCGTTGCGACAGGACTACCCGGAGGTCGAGTCCGCCGCCAGGATCTGGGGCACAGGGCGTGTCCTGCTGCGTAGCGGTGACCGCTCGTTTTACGAGGAGGACTTTTTCTGGGCGGATTCGACGGTTTTTGAGGTCTTTTCTTTTCACTTCTTGCAGGGGAATGCCCGTACTGCCCTCAACCGACCCGATGGTTTAGTCATCACTGAATCTACCGCACGTCGCTATTTCGGTGAGGCGGATCCCTTGGGAAAGACGCTGACGCTGGACAACCAGCTCGACCTCACGGTGACGGGGGTGATTTCGGATATGCCGGACAACACCCACTTCCAGTTCGACATGCTGGGCGCGCTCCTCAGCCAGGACCGCAGCCGAAGCCCGGAGTGGATCGGCAATTCGTTTTATACCTACGTGCTCCTGCGAGAAGGGCATGCCGGCGACGTGTTGGAGGCCAAATTCCCGGATCTGGTGCGCACCTACGCCGGCCCGCAGCTTCAACAGGCGACCGGGCAGAGTTACGAGGCACTCCTCACTTCGGGCGTCCGCTACGGCTTTTATCTCATGCCCCTGCGCGACATCCACCTGCACTCGAAGGCCGAAAACGACTTCGCGGTCAACGGCGATATCCAGTACGTGTATATCCTGCTCGCGGTGGCCGTTTTTATCGTGCTCATCGCCTGCATCAACTTCATGAACCTTTCGACGGCTCGATCGGCGAATCGGGCCCGGGAGGTGGGGCTGCGTAAGGTGTTGGGGTCGGATCGCCGGCGCCTGGTGCAGCAGTTTCTTGGCGAGTCGGTCCTGATGGCGATCGTGGCCATGGTGATCGCCCTCGCCCTCATGGTGGCGTTGTTGCCGGTAATGAATACGCTGTCCGGGAAGTCGCTCTCGCTCGACCTCTTCCGCGATCCCGCGATCGCGCTCGGGTTGCTGGGTGTCGCCCTCACGGCCGGATTGCTGGCCGGGCTTTATCCCGCCGTCGTGCTTTCGTCGTTTCGCCCGATAGAAATCCTGAAGGGCCAGTTCACCACCGGCGCACGTGGACTGTGGATGCGACGTGTGCTGGTGGTCACCCAGTTCGCAATTTCGATGATGTTGCTGGTGGGCACCGGCGTGATGTACAACCAGTTGCGGTTCATGCAAGAGCGCGACCTCGGGTTTCGCGGGGCGCAGGCGGTGGTGCTTCCCATCGAAACCGAGGCTATGCGCCGGCACTACCCGGCGTTGAGTGATGCGTTGCAGGCCCATCCAGGCGTGGAACACGTCGCCGCGGGCAATGGAGTCCCTGGACGGTTTATGAACGACACCGTGTTTCGTCCGGAGGGCGGGACCAACGAGGACCTTAAAAACCTGAAGGTAGCCTCGATCAGCGACACGTACATCGAGACCCTCGGGCTGGAGATGGCCGCCGGCAGGCCTTTTTCGAGCGACGTGACGTCGGACTCCACCCAGGCGTTTCTGCTCAACGAAACCGGGGCCCGGTTATTCGGGTGGTCGCCCGAGGAGGCCGTCGGCAAGAAGGTGGCCTGGGTATCCCGAAACGACGATGGGACGGATGAGATGCGGACGGTCGTAGGCGTCGTGCGCGACTTTCACCTGGAGTCGATGCAGCTGGAAATCAAAGGGATGATCTTTTATCCCGGACCGCAGGCGTTCACGAATGTCGTCGTGCGCGTCCGCCCGGGGGACATGCCGGCGACCCTCGCGTTCCTGGAATCGACCTGGACGACGTACGAGCCGGGGTTTCCTTTTCGCTATTTCTTTCTCGACGAAGACTTCGGCCGGCTCTTCGAGCGCGAGCGCCGGCTGGGCCAGATGTTCACCGGCTTCACCGCGCTGGCCATCCTGATCGCCTGCCTCGGATTATTCGGACTCGCGTCGTTCATCACCCAGCAGCGCACCAAGGAGATCGGCGTGCGCAAGGTGCTCGGGGCGAGCGTACCGGTCATCCTCCTGATGTTGTCGAGGGAGTTCACGCGGATGGTCCTCTGGGCGTGTGTCCTCGCGTTCCCGGTCGCCTGGTTTGTGATGGATCGCTGGATGGACGGGTTCGCCTACCGCACCGAACTCGGCTGGGGCGTGTTCGCCCTGGCCGGCCTCGCCACCCTGCTCATTGCCTGGCTTACGGTGGGGTATCAATCCATCAAAGCCGCCCTCGCCGACCCGGTGAAAAGCCTCCGCTACGAATGACCCAAACACCGTAAAGACGCCATACATGGCGTCTCCTCACAGCCGACCGTGCGCTCCTAAGACAGCACCGCCATGCTCAAAAACTACCTCAAGATCGCCCTCCGCACCATGCGGCAGCAGAAGCTCTACAGCGGACTCAACATCCTGGGTCTGGCGCTCGGCATCGGCTGTTTCCTGCTGATCGCCTCGTTTATTCGATACGAGCTGAGTTACGACCGCTTCCACCCGGGTGCGGACCGGGTCTTCCGCATCGTCGAACGGCAACCGAACAATGTGTTCATGGGCAGCGATATGTTCGCCGTCACGCCGGCTCCGCTCGCCCGCACCCTCGAGGCCGACTTTCCCCAGGTGGCACACGCCACCGCCCTCTCCTCGATCAGTGTGCTGATCGGCATCGGGGACGCGCACTTCTTTGAGCAGGGCATCTGGGCGGATTCGAGTTTCTTCGATGTCATGCCGTTCCCGCTTGAGCGGGGCGATGTTTCCACGGTGCTCCGCTCTCCAGATGGCATGGCCATTTCGGCGACCCTCGCGAAGCGGATGTTCGGAGAGGCAGACCCCATCGGGCAGGTCGTCGAGGTGCAATATTGGGCCGGCACGTTGCCGCTCCGGGTCGACGCCGTCGTGGCCGACGTACCGGACAACGCCCACTTTACGTTCGATTTTATCCTCCCCATCATGGCCAACTCGGATTATGCGAGCAGCCTGGCTTACTGGACGAACAACTCGTGGTATACCTACTTCCGGGTGCGCGAAGGCGCCGATCAGGACGCGCTGCAGGCCACCATGCCCGACTTTGTGTTGCGGCACGTGGGCGCGGAAGAGGCCGGCAATTACGAGTACATCGTCGAGCCGATGACCGATATCCACCTGCATTCCGATGTCAACTTCGACCTCGGGGCCCCCGGCGACATCCGCTACGTGTACCTCTTCGGAGCGATCGGTATCGTGATTCTGCTGCTGGCCGGCATCAACTACATGAATCTGGCCATCGCGCGGTCGATCAAACGGGCCAAGGAAGTCGGGTTGCGCCAGTCGATCGGAGCCCATCGCACACAAATCATCGTCCAATTCATCAGCGAATCGGTGTTGATGGCGTTTTTCGCGCTCGGCCTGGGCGTCTTGCTGGCCTGGTTCAGCACGCCGGTCTTCGCCACGCTCATCGACCGTCCTGTCATGCTGGCCTGGGAGGAGCCATTGCTCTACCCGCTACTCGCGATCCTCGTCCTGGCAGTTGGTCTACTCTCCGGCAGTTATCCCGCGCTCTACATGTCCCGGTTGCGGCCTATCCAATCGCTCAAGGGTGTGCTTGCCGGAGGGACGGATCGCTCTGTGGTGCAACGTGGGCTGATCATTTTCCAGTACACGGCATCCATCGTATTGATCGCCGGCAGCCTCATCATCTATCGCCAGCTCGATTACATCCAGCAAAAGGCGCTCGGGTATACCCGCGAACACATCGTCACCGTCCCGATTCGTGATTCGGCCTTGCGACAGGAAGCCGATGTGTTGGAGGCTGCCTTCGGTCGTCATCCGGATGTGGTCGGGGTGACCGCCGTCAGTTCGTTGCCGACGAACATCGGCTCGTCCAACGGGGTGAGCTCCTGGGAAGGGCGTGAAGGGGATCGAACCCTGTCGGTCTACCAGGCGAATGTCGGGTACGACTTCTTTGAGGTATTCGACATCCCTATCGTCGCCGGCCGGCCGTTTACGCCGGAATTTACATCCGACTCGCTCGAAGCCGTCATCCTGAACGAGACGGCCGTCGCGGCGCTGGGATGGACGCCGGATACGGCTGTCGGGAAACGGTTCATGGAAACTGGGCACGTGGTAGGGGTGATGAAAGACTTCCACCTCCACTCGCTCCATCTCCCGATCGCGCCGATGATGGTTCGGATGAGTGGCAACTGGTACAATCACCTGGCCATCCGCATCTCTGGAAATAACATACCGGCCAGCCTCGCCTTTATTACCGAGACGATGGATGGCTTCACGGATTACCCGGTCGAATACGCGTTCCTCGACGAGGTTTTCGACGACCTCTATACATCCGAACGCCGGCTCGGCCAGGCCTTCGGCTATTTCACCTTTCTGGCGCTGCTGATCGCCTCGCTGGGACTCTTTGGCCTCGCGGCGTACGCCTCCGAGCGGCGGTCCAAGGAGATCGGGATCCGCAAAGTCCTCGGCGCCTCGGTGGCGGACCTCGTGGCGCTTCTTTCTCGGGAGTTCCTGGTGCTGGTCATCGCCGCCCTGGTGATCGCCATTCCCGTGGCCTACTTCGGCGTCCGTCGCTGGCTGGATGGCTTTGCGTATCGGGTGGATCTGGGGGCGGATGTGTTCCTCATCGCCGGCGCGCTGGCGGTGGTCGTCGCCCTGGTGGCCGTCGCCTACCAGGCCCTCCGCGCCGCCCTCGCCGACCCCGTCCGCAGCCTCCGCTACGAATAACCCGAGCCGTAAAGACGCCATACCTGGCGTCTCCCCGCCATACCTGGCGTCTCCCCGCCATACCTGGCGTCTCCCCGCCATACCTGTCGTCTGGCCATACCTGGCGTCTGGCCATACCTGGCGTCTGGCCATACCTGGCGTCTGGCCATACCTGGCGTCGGGCCATACCTGGCGTCGGGCCATACCTGGCGTCGGGCCATACCTGGCGTCTCTATACCCGTCTCCCCCATATGCTAAAAAACTACCTCACCCTCGCCCTACGCACCCTCTGGCGCGACAAAGGCTACGCCGGCATCAATATCGTCGGCCTCAGCGTCGGGATCGCCTGCAGCGTCCTGATCTTCCTCTTCGTCCGCTCCGAATGGAGCTACGACCGCTTCCACACCCACGCCGACCGCCTCCATCGCGCCTGGGTCCGCGAGGCCTACGACGGGGGGCAGACGTACTTCAACAGCGTCACCCCGCTCCCCCTCGGACCAACGCTGGCAGCCACCTACCCGGAGGTGGAGGCGTTCACCCGCGTGGTCGCCTTCGAAAACCTGGTGCAGTACGAGGACGACCGCTTCATGGAATCGATCCGACTCGTAGATCGGCACTTTTTCGACCTGTTTGATTTCGAAGGGATCGCCGGCGATCCCCGCACGGCGCTTTCCGGGCAAAACGGGGCGGTGCTCACGGAGGACGCCGCCAGTCGGATCTTCGGTACGCCTGAGGTGATCGGGAATACGGTCTCTATCCGCGTCGGCGACGAGGCCTTCGAGGCGTTTGTGGTCCAGGCCGTCGTGGCGAATCCGCCGGCTACCAGCAGCATCCAGTTTGATGTCTTGCTGCCCTTCGAAGTCGGCGACGGCCGAATCTGGCCGCCTCGTGCGCATCAGGCCTGGTTTAACGTCGTACCCGAAACGTACATCCTCCTGCGCCCCGGGGTCGACGCCGCGTCCCTCGAAGCCAAATTTCCGGCCATGATCGCCTCGGCGCTCGGCGACCAGGTGTCCCCGGGCCAGTATACCATCGGTCTTCAGTCGATGACGGATATCCATCTCAATCCCGCGATCCCACAGGGCATCGCTCTCGTCAGCGATCCGGGGTATTCGTATCTCCTCGCGGCCATTGCATCCTTGATCCTGGTGATCGCCTGCATCAACTTCACCATCCTGGCCATCGGACGATCGGCCGGCCGGGCGACGGAGGTGGGGATTCGCAAGGCCGTAGGAGCCAGCCGGCCCCAACTCATGCGGCAGTTCTGGGGCGAGACGCTGGTGCTCACGGCCCTTACGTTGATCGGCGGGTTCGGACTTGCGTCCCTTGCCCTACCCCTGTTCAACGAACTCGCCGGCCAGCAATTGACGTTGACGCTTGACGGCACGATTGTGATGGCGGCGCTGGCCCTCTTCCTGGGTGTCGGTTTGCTGTCAGGGGCGTATCCGGCCTTTGTTATGTCCGACTATCGGCCCATTCAGGTGCTGAAGGGAGCCGTCATCGCCGGCCGGCGCGGCAGTTGGTTGCGAAGGAGCCTTATCGCCGTCCAGTTTGTGGTCTCAATTGCCCTGATCGCCGGCACGCTGGTCATCCGGTCCCAACTGGACTACATTCGAAACCGCGACCTCGGTTTCGAGCGGGAGCAGGTGGTGATCGTGGACACCGGCGTGTCACCCGAGCAGGGCCTGCCGATCGTGGAACGGTTGCGGAACGAACTCGCCGGCGATCCAGGAGTCGCCGCGGTCGGTAGCGCGCGGTTCGTGATGGGCGGCGGCTCGTGGCTCCGCGCTGGCTACCGGGCCAACGACGGCTCGTTTCGGGAGTTTAACCTCAACGTGGTCGACCCGGCCTATGTCGAAGCGATGGGGATGGAGATGGTCGCCGGCCGCAATTTCTCGGATGAAATCCCGTCCGATCACCAACAGGGGATCATTGTGAACGAGGCCTTCGTGGCCGCCTACGGGTGGACGGACCCGCTGAATGCCCAACTCTCCGGGGATTTCGGGCCGCATCGAATCGTGGGCGTCGTGCGGGATTTTAACTACGCCTCGCTCCACACGGAAGTGATGCCGCTGGCTCTCGTCCAGGACCCCACCGCGATACTTCAGGGAGTGTCCGATCAGAACGCCGGCCAGTCGGACTCCCCAAAACTCGCCATCCGCCTCCGTGCGGGGGAAGTTCGCGACGCCATCGGCCGGCTCGAAGCGGCATGGAAAGCCGTGGCGCCCGAGCAGGAGTTCGCCTATACGTTTCTGGATCAGGCGCTCGAGAGCCAGTACCGGCAGGAGCAGGAACTGGGCCGGATGGTCGGCATGGCGTCAGGCCTGGCCGTATTTATCGCCTGCCTCGGTCTGTTCGGACTCGCCACGCTCACCGTGGCGAGGCGGACTAAGGAGATCGGAATCCGCAAAGTGCTCGGCGCCTCGTCGCCGCACCTCGTGATGCTCATCGCCAGCGAGTTCGTTATCCTGATCGGGTTTGCGTTCCTGATCGCCACGCCGGCGGCCTGGGTAGCCATGCAGCGCTGGTTGGATGGATTTGCGTACCGGATCGATCTGTCGCTCGCCCTGTTCGTCGGCGCGGGCGTGCTGGTTCTGCTGGTCGCCCTCGCCACCGTAAGCCTTCAGGCCATCCGCGCCGCGCTGGCGGACCCGGTGGATAGTTTGCGATATGAATGATTGCGGTACCCACCTGGAGACGCAACATGTTGCGTCTCCA
>JAWXAX010000073.1 GCA_034439735.1 Rhodothermales bacterium
GGGCGATGATTTCGAGGATGGCGTCGGCGTTGATATCGGCGGCCGTCAGAGCACGGATCGGGGCGTCGATAGGGCCGGGCGTCTCGTGGACAAACTGGCCGAGCCGCTGGTTCAGGTAGGTGTGGAGCATTCCTTCGTTATCGACAAGCGCCGCGTCGGGGTCGCCATCCCCGTCGAAGTCCGCCCAGGCGAAGGCGACGGCACCGTTGACCTCCGTGAAAGCCGGCAGCGGCGCAAACGTGACATCGCCATTGTTACGAAGTACCAGCGGCGGGCCGGCGGTGGCGAGGATGAGGTCGATATCCCCTTCGCTATCCACATCGGCGGCCCAGACAGCGGAGAAGGAACCAGCGGCCGGGACCGGGACGCGCGTGAATATCCCCAGGCTATCCTGCTGGAAGAGTGCGAGCCCGCCGGCGCCGGCCACGGCGACGTCGTTCCGGAAGTCGTACGAGTAGTCGAGCGTCGCGACGCCGAACCGGTCGGAGGCGGCGAGTACATCCGAGACATCCAGGCGCTGCTCGCCGACCACGAGGGTGGGTCCTTCGATGTAGATGGCGGTAAACGACTCGCCGGTGAGCGACACGGCGTCGGCCCAGCGGGCGGTGACGGACAGCGGCTCGGTCCGATAGGAGAGTTGGAGGTCGGCGGCGGCCGGCGCGGGCGATGGGGCCGGGAGACGGACAAACGTCGTCATGAGATCCCCGATCGATTCGAGGGGTGTCTGGACCGCGCTCAGGTCCTGTCGGTAGCTGAAGGTACCGAGCAGGAGGTTGCGTAGGAAGCCGCTCTGGACGCGGATGGACGGCAAGTCGCCGTTTGCCAGCGCGGCGCGGATGGAAGCCAGCGGCTCTCGGGCTTCGGGTGGCCAGGAGGCTGACAGGCCGGCGAGGGTGTCGACCATCCGGGAGGCGGTGGCGGCATCGTTTTCGGCGGCGGCGATGCGGAGGCGTTCGATGAGGATCGCCTTGTTCGCCGGCAGGCGATCGAGGATGGCGCCGAGCTGAGCGGCGGCTTCCGCCTGAAGGGCGGGGTCGCCGAGGCGGTTGATCTCCTGGACGAGCGCGTAGCGGGCTTTGATGCTGGCGGGGTCGAGCGCGATGGCCTCGCGGAAGTGCGCCATGGCCGAATCGGGCCTGGCCTCGTTCGAGGCCAGGACACCTTGCAGCAACACGATCTGGCTGTTTTCGGGCGCCAGCGCTCGGGCTTTATCGAGCAAAGGCCGGCCGGCGTCAAACTCATTGGCGCGGAGCGCGAGCAGACCCCGGTTGTACCATAGCGCCGGCTCATCCGGCGCGAGCTCCGTGGCGCGAAGGAGGTTTGTCTCTGCCCCCACCCCTTCGCCCGACTGGACGGAGGCGACGCTCTTGTAGAATGCCGTTACGGTTTCCCGGTAGGCGTCCGAGCCGGGTTCGGGGAGGCCGGGCTGGGTGCAGCCGGCGAGGAAAAAGAGGAGGGATACGGGGCCCGCGAAACGCATGGATATTCGACGCAAAGTTGTAGGTCGAATATCCAAAAACGGCGCTCCAAAACCAAGTGGAGCCGGCCTATTGAAGCGTCAGCTCGGTCGTCACCTCCTTGTTGCGTTCCTCGAGTGCCTCCAGGCTGATGATCTTCATCGCGCTATCGACTGGGATTCGATACAAGTCGACGCTTGCATCCATCCGTTCGAAGCCATTTAACCGCTCCGCGACTTCTCTGTTGAGGGTCTCGCGTTCGGGATAGGTAAGTTGACTGGCCAACTCTTCCCGCAGCGCCTGATGACGCCACTGAACCATATGATACATGAAAAACATCATGAGGGCAGCGCCGACGAGGGTGAGGGCCATGCCCCAGAAGACGATGGGTATTTCAACCCCTTCCCGCTCCACGGCCACGACTTCCTCCTCTCGATAGAACTCGACGACATCCTCATCCGCATCCGTTTTAATGGCGTGCTCAGGCTTCGGCCTGGCGAAATAGGGGTCCGCGCCGGCCTGTCCTGTCAGCAACTCGGGGAGGGGACCCGTCGGCTCTAAATGATTCGGGCGGTGCACATTTTCTTTGAGCACCTCCGGCGTCACGCTATAGAACCCGTGAATGGCATCTTCACTTCGGCTCCAGCCGGCGTCATTGCCGGCGAAGACACGCCAATGGTACACCCTCCCATCCGTCTCCAGGACGCCGGCGACCGTTACGGACTCCAGTTTGGCGAGTTCAAAGAGAGCAATCAGGGATGTAAAAGCCGGATCTTCCGCGATTTCCAACCGATACCGCGTGGCGCCTTCGACGGCGTTCCACTCAAAAAGAACCGACTCTCCGTCGACGAGCGATTCATCTGGCGGGCTGAGGGGCAGGAGGATATGCGGCACATCGGGCGGAGTGGTTTCCTGGAGCATGAGACAACTCTATCGTTTCGTTAGAAAAGCGATGGTGTTCTTGCTTCCAATAAACGTCCGCCGGCGTGAGGCATCTGTAAGCGAACCTCGCGCGTGGGTGTAGGTCGATACAAACAATCTCTGTGGATGGCAGCGGGCGATTAGTCCTCCCCCCAATCACACAGCCGTTCGACGTATTTGGCCGAGCCGTCGCGAAGCCAGCCGTCGCGTTGGCCGGGATCCTTGAGCTGCTGGCCTCGCATGCGGGAGACCGCCACAAAACGCGTGTCCAATTCGGGCAGCGCCGTCATGTCGCCCCAGAGCTTCTCGAACTGGGTGACCGGGAAGACGTCCTCCTGGCCCTTGCCCCAGCGTTTTTTGACGTCTTTGAGCGTGACGTAGGTAGGTATTCGGGTGGCGAGTTCGCGGATAGCATCCGCGACACGTGCCGGCCGGGAGAGGTCGGACCGCGTGAGCAGCAACGCCCGCAACAGCCGGTCGATGTCGATCCACGTCGTGCTCGTGTTGTAATACGAAAGGCGGTATTCGATGTCCTCGCGCGGCATGGCGAGGCCTTCGACGAGGCGGAGATGTCCGTCGACACGGGCGAGGCCTCCGCCTTTGTCCTCGATCTGGCGGGTGATGACTTCGGTGGACAACGCCGCGCCCTGTTCGATG
The DNA here is from genome assembly GCA_034439735.1 of Rhodothermales bacterium. NCBI lineage: Bacteria > Pseudomonadati > Rhodothermota > Rhodothermia > Rhodothermales > Rhodothermales bacterium. The sequence continues at coordinate 3,036 of JAWXAX010000073.1, forward strand.
TGGTAGCCGAGGATGGCGGGGTCGAGGCCGGCGCCGAGGGTATCGATGTTGTGCACCATGAGGTATTTCAGCTGCGGCCGGATCTCCAGCAGCTCACTGAGCACCCCGTTTTTGAAGATGTTCAGCACATCGTACCAGTGGCCGACCGGGTGGAGGCACTGGTGGGGAAGGTTGTCCGTATAGGCGGATCCTTCGCCGGCCTGGCGCACCCACTTGATGAGGGCCGCGCGGCCACTTTCGCGGACTTTCTGGGCTTGTTCGTCGAGCAGCTGTTGCGGCATCTCTTCCCAGGCGAAACGCAGATCCCGCTCCATGGGGATGAGGCGCAGGCCGACATTGCTACCGGGCGAAAGCAGGAGCGGGCCGGCGTAGCCGTAGTTGCCCATGTAGTCCAGATGTTCTGCGATGGGCCCGTGCGTCATGTAACTCGTCGTGATGACGTGGGGCAGGTGGGTGCCCACCTCGCGCGAGATACGCCGGCTTTTGGCCAGATGGATCTCGACAAAATTGCGGTGTACGCCGGCGAGTTTGGCGAAGGGGTTTAGCGCCTTGACGACGCCGGCGCCTTTTGTCCACCGGCTCCCGACGCCGCCGGCGAGGGTGACGACGGCCACCGCGCCCTGTTGCATGGCGTCGAGACCGATCGACCGATAGGTAGCGGGCAGTTCGCCGCGGGCGTCAAATACGTCGCGGGCGTCCACGTCCTCGATGCGGGATTGCGCCGGCAGGCGATTCTGCGCCAGCCCGATGCGGCCGCTGCGGAGGTCGGCCCGGATCTGCTCGTGTTGATGCCGGTCGAACCCGTAGCGGTCCAGCAATTCGTCGAGGGACTGCGTTTCGCCGTCCGGCTCCTCGTCGTGCGGCAGGAGGCGGTCCATCAGCCCCGAGACCACGTCGGCCAGCTCGGGACGCGTTTTTGAGGCGACGCCGAAGCGGTCCAGCTCCGTGCGCCGGCTGCGCGTCAGTTCGCGGGTGGCGCGTCGGACGAGGATCGGGACCATGAGCACGTAGTAGCGGGGCGGCATGAGCGCCTCGTCTCCCAGCATCAATTCGGCCTTCGTGCCGGCCTCATTGATCGCAAAGTCGTACACTACCGGATCCATCGCAAAGGGGATGGCGGTTTCGAGCCGGACCTTCGTGTTGTGCATGATGGCCTGGAGTCGCTCGACGGCCAGCTTCTTCTTTTTGGGGTCGAAGATAAAACCCATACCGCCGCCCGACATCCCGCCGAGCATCCAGAAGCCCCAGAAGTCGTCGCCGAACTCCTTGCGCACCTGGTCGATGAGCGATTCCGTGTAGTAGTTGCTGGCCCAGGGGATGATCGTCTGGATGGGCCAGTCGAAGTTGCGCTGGGTGATGGCGCCGATCGATTTCACGTCGCCGTCGCGCAGCGAGCGGACGATGTCGTCGAGCAGTTTGATGGCCGCCTGGCGCCAGCGCCACTCTTTGTCCGACCGCAGGAGGTACTTTTCGGTGACCATCTCCAGGATGGGTCCGACATCCTGCGCCATGCCGCCGTGGACGAGCACGAGGCTGTCTTGCAGGCGTTTGCCGGTGTCGCGGGCGACGTCCCCTTTTTCGAGGATCATGTGGTGCGGCAGAAGCCGGCCGCGGCTGACGCCGAACTCGGGGTCGCCCTCGACGGCGTTCACGCCCTCGATGAGTTTGATACCCGGCCAGATGCCGCCGCTATCCTGCCAGCCGCCACCCGACCCCCCCAGCCATTCGCCGAGGATGGCGCGCGCGGCGACTGTCCGGCGTTCTTCCTCGTTGAGCGTGCCCGTAAGCGAGCGCGTCTGATCCGTCGCGCGCATACACACCGAGATGAGGGACGCAAGCAAGTTGGTGGACACCGCGAGGCGCGAGCCTTTGGGGATGTCGTTCACCTGGCTGACGACCTCGACACCCAGGCCAGGGCCAACGAGCTTTTCGAGGAGGTCGGACAGCGGCTGGCTGGCGCCTTCCATGCCCGGGGGGACGATGCCCGAGGCGATGACGGCGGCCTTGAGGAGCCCCAGGTGGTCCCGCGCGAAGTCGAACACCTCGGCGAGCGTCGTGATGTCCGCTACGGCGTTTAAGTCCACGCTAACCAGCCGGAGGATCGGCTCGTCGATCACCCGAAAGTAGGTCTCGATGGGTGGCTTCGGCGGTGTGAGGCCGTTCGCGCCGCGGACGGAGAGATCGACCGACACATTGAGCACGCGGGCGCCCTCGGGGAAGTCCATCCCGAGGAAGAAGATATCGCTCCAGCCGCTGTGGGTGAGGTCCATACGGACCGGCGTCGTTTCCTGGATGATCGGAAAAAGAGCCTCTTTCGAGGGCCGATCGACGAGTTCGCGCCGGATGCGCAGTGGGTAATCCGCCGGATGCCCGATCCGAAACATCCACTGGTTCCCTCGAACCGAGCGCACGCTGCGCCGCACCTGGTCCGACAGCGTCTGAAAGGCAAGGCGGTGGTAGGCGGAGGCGAGTGCGCTGGATAACGCATCGCAGGGGCCGTTCTTCCGCTGCGCCGTCAGGAACAGCTCCAGGGCTTCCTCGAAGCGTCTTTTGAGGAGATGATTGACCCCCTCGTAGGGAATGTGGCCGGGCGCCTCGCCTTCGTAACGGCGGGGCAGGTGAAACCGGTGGATGGCGTACAGAAAAAAGAGCGCGCGGACGCGTTCGTAGAGGTTGGTGCTATCGCGGCGGAAGCGGTCGAGCGCCTCACATTCCGCGTGCAACATCTCAGCCGATGCGTTCCGGCACACGGAATCCAGCGACCGGTCGCGAATTTCGGGCTCGCTCGCACGAATGATGTCTACCAGAATACTCATGCCGCCTCTCCCTGCGCTGCCGCGCCCAGTTCCCGAATCGCCAGCAACTCGATGATGCGCGAGAGCACCTCATCGCGGTCCTTGCCGCTCAGTGCTATGGCCAGCTGCGCATTGAGCAACCCGTATTTCACGCCGACATCGTATCGCCAGTCTTCCGTCTCCATGGCCAGGTATTGTTCGCGATGACAGAGGTCGGCCAGCGCCTCCGAAAGCGTGACAGAGCCACGAACGTTTCGATCCTCGAGTTTGTGACCCAGGATATCGATGATCGTTGGCGTGAGGACGTGCATCCCGAAAAAGCACAGGTAGTGACCCGTCCGCAGCCCCGAAACGACCAGGCGCTGCTCGGCCTCCGTGGGGGTGGGTTTTTCGACGACGTGTTCAACCCTGTACAGGTTGGGCCAGCTGGAGATGCGCTGGACGCCGACCGTCCCGTAATACGGCAGCAGGTTCTCGCGCGTGGCCTGGACGACGGAAACCGAGCATTGCTCTTTCCGCGCCGCCTCGACGAGGCGCGCCGCGCAGCCCGAACCCGAACGGCTGATGTACAGGTGATCTCCTACAAGATGCAGGAAGGAGTCGCTGCCGATAAAATCGCGTGCGCAATAGACGGCGTGGCCGTATCCGCGCGGTTCTTTTTGGTGGACAAAGTGCAGCCGGCCGGCGTGGTCACCGGACACGGCCAGGTACGCGGCCTCGTCCCCCGGGCGCACGACGATACACACTTCTTCGACGCCGCCGCGCAGCGCTTCTTCGATGATGATGTGGAGCACCGACTTTTCAGTGCCGTCCCGATCGATCAGGGTTTGCAAGGGCAAGTTGCGCTGCCCTTTGCCGGCTGCCGTGATAACGGCCTTGTTGATAGTCATCATAAGACACAGGCTACCTGAAAACAGAAGCCGGAAGATAGGCGATTAGGTACCGGAAGATGCAGGCGCAACCAGAAAAAAACGCGGCGGAATACGTGGGGACCGTGGGCGCCCTTGATACGGCAATCGGACGTCCTCTCAACGTCCGATCCGATCCGATTGATCCAACCTGGAGTCGTCTCTATCGGGGCACCGGAGAGGGTATCCTAGATGGAATGGGAAACGGAACCGCCGGCACAAAAAGGGATTCACAACATCCGTTCCCGATCCACTCCTCGCCCCCCTCCTTCCCCACGCGCATGCACGCCAACCCTTACGTCGAGCGTCTCGTCAACCTCATCGATCCAGCCGGCAATCTCTTTTTTAACTGCACCCGGGAAGAAGCGGATGCCGCCGTGGCCTCGGGCGATCCCGAGCGGGTTCGCGCGATCGACGGCCCCTTCGCCATTGCCCAGAAATCCGGCCGCACCGTGCGGATGGCCCGCTCCATCGGCCGTCCGATGCGGTATTTCCTGGCGAAGCGGGCGGAAGGCCCCTGCCTCATCGTGGCCGAGCGGATGGATGAGCTGCGCGAGCAGCTCAGCCGCGAAGGGCTCGAAGACCAGTTCCACCCCTCCTACACCCGCATGGTGCCGGCGCATTATATCGTCGAGATCGATCTCGTCGGCTGCCCGGATCCCAACCCGCGCTACGAACGCTTCTTCACCCCCGAGCGCAACACCCAGCCGGCCGACCTCGACGCCATCGGTGCGGCCTATATCGGGGCCCTGTCCAGCGCCTGTAACCGCTGGCTGAACACCCTCGATCCCCGCGAACCCATCGGGGTCCTGTTCTCCGGCGGCGTCGATAGCGGCGCCGTCTTCCTCGCCCTGTACGACGCCCTGCTGAAGCGGGGCGAGTCGCCGGCGCGTCTCAAGGCCTTCACGCTATCCGTCCACAACGGCCCGGATGCCCGGCAGGCGCACAACTTCCTCGCCTCCCTCGGCCTGAGCCTGTTTCTGGAGGTCATGGACATCGCGCTGGAGGACCTGGACTACGCCGACGCCATCCGGACCATCGAGGACTACAAGCCACTCGACGTCCAGGCCGCCACCATGACGCTGGCCCTATGCCGCGCCATCCGCAACCGGTACCCCGACTGGCGCTACCTGGCCGATGGCGACGGAGGTGACGAAAACCTGAAGGACTACCCCATCGAGGAAAACCCGGAGCTCACGATCCGGAGCGTGCTCAACAATCTGATGTTGTACCAGGAGGGCTGGGGGGTACACTCCATCAAACATTCGCTCACGTTCACGGGCGGGCAGAGCCGCGGCCATGTGCGCTCCTATGCGCCGGCCCGCGCCCTCGGTTTCCAGGGCTTCAGTCCCTTCGCCCTCCCCAACGTCATCGCCGTCGCGGAGGGTATCCCGTTTATCGACCTAACAGGCTGGGACCCGCAAAAACTCTACGCACTCAAAGGCGAGGTCGTGCGCCGCGGCATCGAGGCCGTCACCGGCATGGCGATGCCCGTGAATGAGAAACGCCGATTCCAGCACGGCGCCGTCGATGCCGTCGGCTTCCAGGCCGCCTTTCCCCGGAGCGAAGCGGCCTACCGCCGGGCGTTCGACGCCGCGTTTGAATGACCCGCGAGCTCGCCCGTCGAGGCCGGCGTGAGCCTGTCGATCCCCATCGTCCCTACGCCTACTTCGTCGAGCCCGAGCGCACGGCCAGGGGCGTCGTCGAGGACGTGGCCACGCTCTTTCTCACCAACCGCGAGTGCCCGTTCGACTGCCTCATGTGCGACCTCTGGAAGCACACGCTCGGCACCCCCACTCCGGCCGGCGCCATCCCGGCGCAGATCGACTTTGCCCTGGCGCGACTGCCACCGGCGCGCCACATCAAACTCTACAATAGCGGCAATTTTTTTGACAAAAAGGCCATTCCCCCCGAAGACCATCCGGCCATCGCCGCCCGAGTCGCCGGGTTCGACACCGTCATCGTCGAAAATCACCCGAACCTCTGCACCCCCGATGTGCTCCGCTTCCGCGACCGGATCCCCGGGCAGCTAGAGGTGGCGATTGGCCTCGAGACCGCGCACCCCGAAACCCTTGCGCGGCTGAATAAGGCGATGACGCTGCAGGACGTCCGCCGCGCGGTTGATTTCCTGTTGACGAACGGCATCCAGGTCCGCGCCTTTGTCCTGCTCCGCCCCCCATACACGACCGAAGACGAGGGCGTCGAGCGGGCCATCGCCACGCTGGCGTTTGCGTTTTCGCTGGGTATCGGGTGTTGCGCCGTGATCCCCACACGCGCCGGCACCGACGCCATGCACCACCTCGCCGCCGGAGGCGACTTCGCGCCGCCGACATTGACGTCCCTGGAACGGGTGATGACGGCCGGTCTGGCCATGAAGCGCGGTCGAGTCTTTGGCGATCTGTGGGATCTGGAACGGATCTACGACTGCCCGGCGTGCGGGCCGGCGCGGAAGGACCGGCTGCACCGCATAAACCTGGAGCAGCACCTCCACCCCCCTATCCCCTGCCCCGTGAACATCACCCATTAACCATCAACTATCGACCATCGACCATCCTCCCATGCGCTTCGACATCGCCGTCCTCGGCTCCGGCTTCGCCGGCTCGCTTTGCGCCCTGATCCTCCAGAGGTTGGGTAAGGATGTCGTCGTGATCGACAGGGCAAGCCACCCGCGCTTTGCGGTCGGCGAATCGTCTACCCCTACCGCCAACCTCGTCCTCCAGGCCCTGAGCGACCGGTACGACCTGCCGGCCCTGCGCCCCCTATCGAAATTCGGGACGTGGCAGGCCACGTATCCGCACCTCGGTTGCGGCATGAAGCGGGGGTTCAGCTACTTTCAACATGAGGCCGGCCGGCCGTTTACACCCGGTCCTGGTCATGACAACGAACTGCTCGTCGCCGCCAGCCCCAGCGACGCGCAGAGCGACACGCAGTGGCTCCGTGCGGATGTGGATGCGTTTTTTGCCGGGCAGGTGCACGATGCCGGCATTCCCCTGTTCGAAGACACATCCATCGAGTCTGTCACTTCCGGCCCCTGCTGGCGCCTCTCCTGCCGGCGCAATCGGCAACCGCTTCGGCTCGAAGCTGCATTTCTTATCGACGCGACCGGCCCGGGCGGCGCGCTCACCCATGCGCTTGGTTTACCGGACGACACGCATCGCCTTCACACCCGCTCCCGCGCCCTGTTCGGGCACTTTGACGGACTTCCTCCCTGGGGTTCGCGGTTCACCAGCGACACCCTCCGCGACCATCCCTTCGCCTGCGACGATGCCGCCCTGCACCACCTGATCGACCGGGGCTGGATGTGGTGGATTCGGTTCAACGGCGCCCATCGCCATAACGGACGCACGAGCGCCGGCTTCGTGCTCGATGAGCGCGCGTACCCGCTCGACTTCACCCGCACGGCCCCGGCCGAATGGGCGGCGATCCGCGACCAGTACCCATCCTTGTCCGAGTCCTTCGCGTTGGCCCGGCTGGCCGATCCGCCGGGCGTGATCATCCGCACCGGACGGCTCCAGCGTCTGGCCGGCCAGGCGGCTGACGCCGGCTGGGCCCTCCTCCCCCACGCCGCCGGGTTCATCGACCCCCTCCACAGCACCGGCATCGCCCACTCCCTCCTCGGTGTCGAACGGCTGATGCGGATCGTGCAGGCGCACTGGGGCCGGGAGACGTTTGCCGACGCGCTCACCGGCTACGAACGGTCGGTCCGGGAA
>JAWXAX010000074.1:0-35000 GCA_034439735.1 Rhodothermales bacterium
CGCGAAGGCCGTGAGCCCCGTGAAGGGCGCGAAGGCCGTGAAGGTCGCGAAGGCCGTGAGCCGCGCGAAGGTCGTGAAGGCGGTGAGTGCCGCGAATGCCGCGAAGGCGGTGAGCGCCGAGAGAGTCGCGAAGGCCGTGAGGCCCGCGAGCGGAGCGAGGGCGGTGAGCCCGCGGCCGGCCGTGAAGGCCGCGAGCGCCGTGAAGGCCGCGAAGGCCGCGAGCCCCGCGAAGGTCGCGAAGGCCGTGAGCCCCGCGAAGGCCGTGAGCCCCGCGAAGGTCGCGAAGGCCGTGAGCCCCGCGAAGGGCGTGAACAGGGCGAAGGACGGCAATCTCGTGGCCGTGATGGCCGCAACGGACGCGGTTCACGCGACGATCGCCAGCCGGCCGAAAAACGAATCCATTCGCCCGAGGCGCATCTCAGGCGAGATCGACACATCCTCGTAAAGATTGTCAAGGAGCCGATTTCGGCCAAAGGCAGCCGCGTCTCGACCGATATCTCGCTCGCTGGCCGCTTCCTCGTCTTGGTGCCGCTCGCCAACTACGTGGCGGTGTCCAAAAAAATCTTCTCGTACAAAGAACGGCGCCGCCTCCGCGCGTTGGCCAAAAGCCTTCTTCCAGAGGGTTTCGGCGTCATTGTACGCACCGTAGCCGAAGGCAAGAAAGCCAAGGAACTGGATACCGATCTTCGCCTCCTCCTGGATAAATGGCGCAAGATCGAGAAAAAGCTGCAGGGCTCGCCGGCAGCGCCGATAGTCGTGCATGAAGACGTGAACATGGCGTCTTCGGTTATTCGCGATCTGTTCTCGGACGACTACGACCGCATCCTCATCGACGACCCGAAGCTCTACCGTAACGTTAAGAACTACGTGCAGGCCATCGCGCCGCACATGGTGCCGGCCGTGCAGCAGCACAAAGGGAAGCGCCACATCTTCCAGGAAGCCCGCATCGCCCGCGAAGTCCAGCAGGCGTTCGAAAGCCGCATCGAACTGCCCTCGGGCGGCTACCTGTTCATCGAACATACCGAGGCAATGCACGTCGTCGACGTAAACTCGGGGCGCGCCGGCCGGGGGCTTTCCCAGGAGGATAACTCCCTCAAGGTGGATCTCGAGGCCGTCCAAGCCATCACGCGACAGGTGCGGCTGCGCGACCTCGGCGGCATCATCGTCGTGGACTTTATCGATCTCCGCCTCGACCGTAACCGCAAAAAGGTCTATAACGAGCTCCGCAAGGCGTTCCGGCAGGACCGCGCCGTCACGAAAGTGCTGCCAATGAGCGATTTTGGTCTCATCGAAATCACCCGGCAACGCCTACGTCCTAGCATCACGAAGACGTTTGCGCCCAGCGCCGGCGCGATCACGATCGTCGGGGATGCCGAGCCTGCACAGATGCCAGTCGCGCCGGATGCGCTGGTTGCTCCTCTGGACCACGGTCTCGAGCTGGCCACTGTGCTCGATCGGGAGGATCCGGTGCCGATGGACATCCAGACGTTCCTCGAGAAGGTGGACCGCTGGATCCAGAAGTTCAAAGAGAAGAAGGAAGGCAGCACGGTACATCTGCTTGTACACCCGTTCACGGCCGCATACCTGACGCATAACTTCCCGTCCATCCGATTGGGGTGGTTCTTCAAGTACTTCATCCGCGTGCACATTCGGGGTGATGAGAAGATGGCGCCTTTCCGGTACCGCTTCGTCGACCCCGAGACGGGCAAACCGTTTCGCAACGATCGCCGGCGCGGGAAGAAACGCAGTGAAGAATCCGGCCCTGAAGTCGTAGATTGAGCCGCTCGCTGTCGGGCGAGATCGATTTAACCAGGCGGATATCCCGTGCGCCGAGACGCTGACGTAATGCCCCCAAGAGCCTCATGGCCACTTGTGCTAGGGGTGCTGTTATCGGTTATGGCCGGTTGGACGCGCGATACGCACGCCCAACCGTTCTATTTTGGCAACGACCGACCCCGTTTGGCGACGGCGGTGTTGATCGGGTACACGACGGTAGACTTCACTTTCGCCGGCGACACGCCTCCGCCGGCGCGGCTGGATTTTACGTCTCCCGCCATCACGGCCCAGTATTCCCGAGCCAACTTCTCCGCATCGCTCAGCTGGGGCACACAATCCGCCGCCGATACGTCCCGGCTGAGCCTGGGCTACCTGGACGCCACGCTGCTTTCGTGGGGCGAGATCTTTTTCTCGGAAGCGGCAACTGACGCGGACCACCGCCTCTTCGTCCCGATCATGCTTTACACAAACTTCCGCCGGGTCGCCCCGCGCGACATCGACATCCTGGACGATTTTAGCATCACCACGTTGGGGCTCGGGGTGGGTATCGGCTACTACGGACAACTGTCGCCCGTAGCGCTCCTGGAGGTGCGGGTCACGCCGGCGTTAGGTGTGGCGCTGCAATCTTTTAGCGACTCGGCCGGCTCCGCCCGGCTTGCCGACGCCGACGTACAACTACACCTGGGGCCGCTCGTCAAACGACTCGGTTTCAGCCTGGGATACACCTACCGCGTTACGCGTTGGAATGTGGGCGGATCCAGCGTATTCGTCACCCGTTCCCCCGATCTGTTTGACTACCACGAACAACGGCACACGTTTTCCCTGGGCGTAAACTGGTGATCGCTTGGGGATCACAACCCTCCCGACGCCGCAACCGTATCCATCCGAAGCCTATGAAGCCGGATAAGATCGTGAAAGAACTGGAAGAAGTAGCCCAGCAGCTGGGGCTGCGGGTTCGCCGCGAGCGCGGCAACTTTCGTGGTGGCCGCTGCACGGTCGCCGGCAAAGAGACGATCGTGCTCAACCGCCTGCATGTGCCCGACATCCATGTTGCTGTGATGGCCGAAAGCCTGCGCGAACGACCGCTCGACGCGGTGTTTATCAAGCCGGCAGTCCGCAAAGCACTCGAGGAAGCCTGGGACGCCCGGCATGCCCGTGATGCCGGAGAGGTGGATGCCGTCGAGTGAAGGCGCGATGCGCGTCACCCTGCTGGGCACCGGTACCTCGACCGGTATTCCCGTCATCGGCTGCACCTGCCGGGTCTGCCAGTCGAACGATCCGCGGGATAAACGGACCCGGTGTGCCTGTCTCATCGATGTCGATGGCCTGCACCTGCTGGTGGACGTAGGGCCCGATTTCCGCACCCAGGCCCTCCGCGCCGGCTTGACACGCATCGACGCCGTACTCCTCACCCATCATCATTTCGATCATGTCGTGGGGCTGGACGATCTGCGACCGTTTTTCTTCGATAATGCCACCCCCATCACGTGTTACGCGCGTCCGGATACAGCCGACACATTGCGCGACATGTTCCGGTATATCTTCATCGATCGTGCCTACCCGGGCGTCGCGAACCTTCGCATGGAGGCGGTCGTCGCCCCCTTCCGAATCGCGGGTCGGTACGATATCAGCCGCTCGGTGATGGTCACGCCCATCGAGGCTTTCCATGGGAAACTGCCGCTTCATGGATATCGCGTCGGTCGGTTCGCGTACCTGACGGATACCAGCCACATACCTCCGGAAAGCATGGCCCTGCTTGAAGACCTGGATGTACTTGTTCTGGACGCGCTCCGCCACGAGGCCCACCCTTCACACTTTACCATCGAACAGGCCGTCGAAGTCGCCCAGCGTCTTGGCGCACGGCAAACGTATCTGATCCACATGACACACCATATCCTCCATATGGAAGAAGAGGTGCGGCTCCCCGCCGGCATCGAACTGGCCTACGATGGCCTTTCGTTTGAAGTCCGACCCGGTGCCCGCTGAACCCATCCTCCCGCATATCCCCATGCATCTGCTCATCCTCAACGGACCCAACCTCAACTTGCTCGGCACCCGCGAGCCGGCTACCTACGGCCATGCGACGCTCGCCCACCTCGAGTCACGCCTCCACAAAGCCTTTCCAGCAGTCGACTTTCTCTTCTACCAGAGTAATCACGAGGGCGCCCTCATCGATGCGATCCACGCTGCCCTGCGCGAGGGGCGTCAGGGCATCGTGTTTAATCCCGGTGCGTATACCCACACGTCGATCGCGCTCCGCGACGCCATCGCGGGCGTCGGGTTGCCGGTCGTGGAGGTCCACCTCTCCAATATTCACGCACGTGAGTCCTTTCGCCACGTTTCGATGATCGCGCCGGTCTGCCTCGGACAGATATGCGGCCTCGGCATGGCCGGCTATGAGCTGGCCGTGCAGTTCCTGTTGGAGCGCCGAGCGCAGGATTAACCACGTCGCTCGCTTCCCGTAGCGGCTCGCGGCTCACCCGGCGTAGCGGTAGCCCTGCCTGGTGGAAGCCCTGCCTGGTGGAAGCTCCGCCTGGTGGAAGCCCCGCCTCGTGGAAGCCCCGCCTCGGACGCCATTACAAATAAGCGAAGCCCCGGTATGAGGCTACCGAGGCTTCGAGGCATAGGAAATGAGAAAGACGTGGATGAACGCTTAGAAGACGTCGTCCGGTTCGTCCAGATCGTCGAAGTCGTCGTCCAGATCGTCGAAATCATCGTCCAGGTCATCGTCGAGATCGTCGTCGTCCTCAAAATCATCATCGAGATCGTCGTCGAGATCGTCGTCGAGTTCGTCGTCGTCGAGATCGTCGTCAAGGTCGTCGCCGAAGTCGTCTTCGAGATCGTCGTCCTCGAACCCTACTGGATGGAGTATATCCCGCATTGCAATACGTTGGATTATGGAAGCGAAGCTGCTCAAAACAGCATGTAGAAAGAGCTGGACTGCTCACTCCTGTAATGAAGACCTAAATTTAATAACTGGGTAAGGGGAAAAAACCAGTACACGCTTTTTTGTCTAGAAAAAAAGTGTGAAGATGTAGACCATGGCTCAAAAAGCCGTGTGTAGCGCCGTTGCCGCCACGATTCTTGGCGCCTGCGGCCTCAAAAAAGACCGCCGGCAAGGAATCCACAGCCCGCATCCGAGAGTACACAGCGTCCGCTACTTCGAATCGCGGTCGAATCTCCTATCGACGAATGGGCAGGCTCCTGGAGCGCGATGCCGGCCAGTTCCATGGGGAGGGCATTCGATTGGGGGACGAAGAGACAAACTTGAAGCAGACCTGAAACTGTAAAGACCCGAGGTAGGGCCACGCATGAACGATTATAACGAGAGAAGTGCATACCCTCATGTCGAGGATTTCAAAGTGATGCGCCCGGAGTACGTGGAGATGGAGGACGGCCTGGTCCAGGCGTCGATCACGATTGCACCGTTCAAAGTGGTCGGCGTGAGCGCGACAAAAGCCGGCGCCCGGCGCGCCGCCATCTACGAAGCGGCCAAAACCTATCGTTCCTATCATCCCTCCTTTCGAATCGACCCCCCCTATCCCGATGAATTCGTCGATCGCGACGGGGTGCGCTGGGATCAGGTTTCTCCGATGAAACGCAGCGAACTGGGTGACTATCGGTTCGTCGATGCCGACGACTACGAGGATTTTACCGACATCGAAACCATGCTGCTCTGGGATATTCGCCCTGCCGTCGCCGAGGAGGAATAGGGCGCGGCTCTCCCGGAGAGCTCATGTGCTGGACCAGGAGACGTTCATGATGCGTTTGCCATTCACGGGTGCCGCCGCAGGGCTGCTCCTCGTTGTTGCTAGTATTGTAGCTTGCTCGGAAACAACCGCCGAGGCGCCTGCGAGCGGCCCCGCCGGCACGCTGGCTGCGCCTCCCACCATGGTCGTGGCTTCCCTGGACGACACACTCCCCACCCGGCAGCAGCTATACGAACGCTTTTTCGAAACCCGCCAGCTGCTCGTCGTCTACGGCGCCGCGGATACCACCACGGAACAGGCCTATCGGCAGATGGCCCAACGGTCCCCCGGCCGGTGGCGGACGCTTCCAGACCTCAAGCGTGCGGAAGATGTGGTCGACCTTGCCGCCGGCGCTGTCTTGCTCGTCGGCACCCCTCGCTCGAATCCCCACATCGCCCGCATCGCCCACCAATTACCCGTTTCCTTCGAGGGGGAGACTTTCACCTTCGCCGGCACCCTCTACGACAGCCCCTCCGATGTGCTCACACTCGTGTTTCCCAACCCGGAGAACACCAACTACCCGCTGTTCTTGATCACCGGCAATCAGGACGCCGATGTCGCCGCCCAGGGACAGGGCCTCCTCCGGATGTACGACTACCAGGTCGTTCGCAACGGGAAACGAATCCGCCTCGGGCACTTCTCACAGGAGAGCGGTCGGCGCTGGATGCTCGATCCGCAGCAGGACTTCGACCTGCGGCTCGCCACCGCACCCATCGCCAAAATCGGCCCGATTCGCATCCATAGCGCCCCAGATGCCTTTTCCACGCAGCGGGTCGAGGCGCTCGTCGCCGGCCGTGAGGCCAGCATGGCCCGGCTCGCGGGACGCCTCGGTGAGGCGGACACCTGGCCGGATGTAAATTACCACCTCTACCCCAGCCTCCAGCAGAAAGCGCTTGTTACGGACGACATGCGTCTTTCGCACCTCGACCCTGCAACGGGCGATGTACACGTCGCCCTCCAGGAATCCATCGGGCTCGGAGGCGACGTCACGGGGATCGAGATTGCCTCTATCCTCAATCGTGTCCTTGGGGCGCCGGCCTATCGTGCATTTGAGGATGGAGTTCGGATAGCTGTGGAGGCTTCATGGCACGGCCAGGAGGCGCGCCTCTGGGCCGGCCGCATCGCACAAGCCGGCCTCGCTCCCACCCTCGACGACCTACTCGACGAACAGCGCTACGCTGAATTCCCGGCGTTGCTGCGTGAACCCGTTGCCGCCGAACTGGCCGCCCTGCTGCTCGAGGATCCGGATTGGCGCAATCGCTATACGGACGGCTTTACCCCGGACGAACGTCAGCGACTAGCCGCGGCTCTCGCCCATCGGCTCGATGAGGCCGCTGACGCCTCCGGCCGGCAGCCCCTGCCGGCGCCAGTCCGCCCCCGGCCCAAGATGCTGAAGGGCTTCAATTTCGCCCACGAAGGGTATGGCATCGTCAATGGTTACGGTTCGCGATCGGCCGCGGAAGCGCTGGCCTACACGCAAGGCATGGGCGCCAACGCGGTCACTATCATCCCCTATTCCTTCATCAACGACGCTAACGTCCCGCAACAGCTCCCAATCCCGACGTCCGCCGGCAGCGAAAACGACGAATCGGTGCTCCACGCGGTGCTCGAAGCGAAACGCCTCGGACTACACGTCACCATCAAGCCGCAGATCTGGCTGCGCGGCGGATGGCCCGGAGATATCGAAATGCTCAACGAAGCGGACTGGGAGACGTTTTTCCAGCATTACGAACGGTGGATCGGTCACTATGCCGTCATGTCCGAACTCTACGGCGTCGATATGCTCTGTGTCGGCACCGAGCTGAGCAAAACGACGCTCAGCCACCCCGACCGCTGGCGCACGATGACGGCCGAATGGAGGGCCCTGTACTCCGGGCCGATGGTCTATGCCTCTAACTGGGGTGAAGAATTTGAAAACCTCGAGTTCTGGGACGCCTTCGATTTCATCGCGGTGAACTCGTATTATCCCATCTGCGATAAAGATGCGCCCAGCGACCGCGATCTTCGTAAAGGAGCGGAGTCGGCGGTGAGCCGGCTCGCGGCGGTCCACCGGCGCCACAACAAGCCGATCATCATCACCGAAATTGGTTATCCCAGCACGAGCATGCCGTGGAAAGCCCCCTGGCTCGAAAACCGTGAGTTGGGCGCCCACGTCGAAGACCAGGCGCGTTGCTACGAAGCGATCTGCCGCGCGCTCGACGATCAGCCGTGGCTCCGCGGCATCTACTGGTGGAAGTGGCCCAGCTACCTGGATCGTGGCGGACCCGATGAACTCGGCTTCACGCCGAACGGAAAGCCGGCCGCCGACGTAGTAACGGCATGGTTTAATGCCTGGTAAACCTGTTCATCCAGCCGGGGTGGCCGCTTATGGATAATGTTATGGAACCGATCGTCAACCGCGTCGCCGAAAGCGATATCGATGTCTTTAACCTCGAATCCCTGTGGGATGGTCGGCCGGTTCTCTCGGTTGATATCGCTCCCTTCCTGGATGAAGGTATCTTGCTGCGCGAAAAGCCGTTCCGCGACGCCGTTCGGACACACGATTGGACACCGTACGCCGGCGCGCACGTAGCCGTGTTCTGCTCGACGGACGCGATCGTACCAACCTGGGCGTTTATGCTCATCGGCTCCCGGCTCGAAGGCGTCGCCCATTCTGTGGCCATCGGCACCGCAGACGAACTTCGGCGGGACTATTTCGTCCGGGCGCTCGAGGCCTTCGACTGGTCCGTGTACACGGATCGCATCGTGGTCGTCAAGGGCTGCGCGAGCCGGCTCGTCCCCGCCAATGCCTATGCCGTTGCCACCCAGCAACTCCAGCGTGTGGCCCGCAAGCTGATGTATGGTGAACCATGCTCGTCAGTGCCTTTATGGCGTCGGCCGGCGGCCACGGTTGGATCCTGAAGCCTCTTTTTTACCCGCCCGAAACGTCCCAGTACCCTGCTTAGACGAATACGCCGGCCATGGAAGAGTCGATACCACCCCTTTCGCCTGGCGGCACCTCCTCCGAAACGCCTCGTCTGAACCGCCTCGCGCGATGGCAACAGGCGCCGGCCGTTCGACGGACGCTCGCCTTCCGTAGACGCTACCGGCGCTGGGAACCCATGCTCTTCTTCTTTGGCGGCGTCACGTGGGATGGCGCTACCCTCCGGCGTATCGATGCGTGGGTCGACAGCGCGCTGCTCCTGACGTACATCCTGGTACTGGGAGGCTTGATCGTGGTGGCATTGTTCGCCGATCAGGACCGACTGTCTCACCCGAAGCTGCTGCGTTACCGAGAATGGTATCCCGCCGCCATCCAATTCTTGATGGGGGCGCTATTCAGCGCCTATTTCATCTTCTATTTCCAGAGCACATCGTTCCAGACGGAATCGGTGGTCTATCTCATCCTCCTCTTCGCGTTGCTTATCGGCAACGAGTTTCTCCGCGAACGGCTTATCAATCCCTATTTCCTCTTTGCACTCTACTTCCTGGCTTCAGCCACGTTTTTTACGTTTTTCCTGCCGGTTCTGACAAAAACGATGGGGTATGGGATGTTCTGGGTTAGCAGCCTTGCGAGTCTCGGGCTCCTCACCGGCATGCTTTACGTGCTCTGGCGGCACCAGGTACTGCCCGATGTACGCGCCTACCCGGGGATCGCCGGCATCGTGCTGGGACTCTTCGCCCTGCTGCACCTCTTCTACATCCAGAACTGGATCCCCCCCGTTCCTATGGCCATCCGGGATAGTGGGATCTACCGGGGGATGCAGCGCGATAAGGATACCTTCGCCTTTAAGTACGCGCGGCCGGCGTGGTATGCCTTCTGGCAAGATTACGACCGCACCTTTTCCTATAGCCCCGGCGACACGGTCTATTGCTTCTCCGCCGTATTCGCCCCCACGGCATTCGACACGAAAGTCGCACACATCTGGTATCGCTTTGAAGAAGCCGATCAGCAATGGGCGCCGCGAGATACCATTCCTTTTCGCGTTTTGGGCGGACGCGATGATGGGTTTCGCGGCTATACCATGAAGCGTTTCGTCGAGCCCGGCGCCTGGCGCGTCGATGTAAAAACGGAGCACATGCGCACGCTCGGACGCATTCACTTCGATATCGTCGAGACCGGTGTGCCGGTCACGGATGTCATCTGGAAAATAGTCGATTAAGAGGCACTTGCGGCATGACCATCGATCTATCCGATAAAACCGTTCTGGTGACGGGCGCCAGCCGCGGCATCGGGGCGGCGCTGGCGCGGGCACTCGCCGGCGCCGGCGCGCGCATCGGCGTCCATTACAACCGCCGACGCGATGAGGCCGAGCGCCTTGTGGCCTCGCTTGGTGGGGATCACCCGATCATCCAGGCCGACCTCGCCGACGCCCGCGCCTGCGTTCGGTTGTGGGACGAGGCGGTGCTTGCCCTCGGCCATGTCGATGTGCTGGTGAATAATGCCGGCGTCGCGCCGCTCATGGACCCCGGGGCGGAACTGGACGACTGGCTGCAAAACTGGGATCTGACCATGAGGGTGAATCTCCGCGCCGCGGAACTACTCTCCCGGCAGGCCGTCGCCCATTTCAGGCAATTACCCGGCGGCGGCCGGCTCATCCACATCGCATCGCGCGCGGCGTTCCGTGGCGACCAACCCGAATACATCACCTACGCGGCGTCGAAAGCCGGCATGGTCGCGCTCTCCCGGTCAATTGCACGCGCCTACGGCAAAGAAGGTGTGCGCTCCTTCATCGTGGCGCCAGGCTTTACACGCACGGAAATGGCGCAAGAGTTTATCGATGTGTATGGCGAGGCGCACGTCATCAAGGACCTCGCCCTCGAACGCCTCACCGAGCCGGAAGACATCGCCCCGATCGTGGTCCTGCTGGCCAGCGGGCTCGCCGATCACGCGACGGGCACAAGCATCGACATAAACGCCGGCAGCTACGTGCGGTGACGATGGTGCGTCCAGGTTAACGCGCGGGTACGGGGCTGAACTGCAGCAGATAGATGATCTGCGCGGCCTCGTCGGCCATGCGCTGATGGTCGAAGCGGGAGGTGAGCCATTCTTCCCAGTACACTTGTTCTTCCTGGGTCGCGCGGCTCAAGACCCAGTTGCGGAACGAGTCGTTGACGAGAAGCGCTTCCAGCGTCTCGGAGGGACGTAGCCGTTCCGAGCGTGGCGTAGATGAGTCGGATAAGGTCGATGGTATCACTGGATTGCGGGCGGGGAGCCGATCCAACGGAGTGGGGCATGTCAGCGTCTACCCAACAACCATACCACACCGAGATGTAGGATGTGACGGGAGTGTGTGGCGGATGTCCCCATTTTATCCAATCCGTGAATAACCCATGCTCTGGCCGGCATAAAACGCCTGGAAAAACGACCTGAGGTCGGCGTGGTCATCCGCTCGAAGGTGTGGATCGTCGCGAAGGAGGGACTGGACGGCCTCGCGGGCCTTGACGAGCAGGTCGATGTCCACGGTGATGTCTGCTATTTTGAGATCGGGCAGGCCGCTCTGTCTCGTGCCAAAAAAATCGCCGGCGCCACGGAGCCTCAAATCCGCCTCGCTGATCTGAAACCCGTCGGTGGTTGCCACCATGGTTTCGAGGCGTTGCTCCGCCTCGGCCGTGCGCTTCACGTCCGCCATGAGAATGCAATAACTCTGCGCCCCGCCCCGGCCCACGCGGCCCCGTAGCTGGTGCAACTGGCTGAGCCCGAACCGCTCGGCGTGTTCGATGAGCATCACCGTGGCGTTCGGCACATCCACTCCGACCTCGATGACGGTGGTCGCGACGAGGAGGTCTGCCTCCCCCTTTTTGAAGCGATCCATCGCTTCTTCCTTCTCATAGGGCAACATCCGGCCGTGCACCATCTCGGCCTTGTAAGGGCGAAATTCCTGGAGGATCTGCTGATAGCCTGTCTCGGCGTCCTTAAGGTCCAGCTTTTCGCTCTCTTCGACCAGGGGGTAGACGATATAACACTGCCGGCCCTCGCGCAGCTGCTCGCGAATAAACGCGTACACTTCGCCGCGCCGCGGCTCGGTGCGCAGCCAGGTCTCAATCGGTTTGCGCCCCGCCGGCAGCTCGTTCATAATCGTCACATCCAGGTCGCCATACAGGGTCATGGCCAGCGAGCGCGGGATCGGTGTGGCAGTCATCAGCAGCATATGCGGGTTTTCGCCCTTGCTCATCATCTCCGCGCGCTGCAGTACCCCGAATCGGTGCTGCTCGTCGACGATGGCCATTCCGAGCTTTTGAAAAACGATCCGCTCCTGGATCACGGCGTGGGTGCCCACGGCCACCTGGGCGCGGCCCTCGGCCAGATCAGCCAGAATCTCTTCGCGCAGCACCTTCCGCTGCCCTCCGATGAGCAGCCGCGTCTCCACACCAAGCGGCTCCAGATAGCTGCGCAGATTGGCATAATGCTGCTCCACCAGGATTTCCGTCGGCGCCATGAAGGCGCTCTGGTAGCCGTTGTCCAGTGCGTGCAGCATCGCCGCGATCGCGACGACCGTTTTCCCGCTCCCCACGTCGCCCTGAATCAACCGGTTCATCTGGACGCCCGAGGCCGTATCGACGAACACGTCGTCCAGGGCGCGTTGTTGGGCGCCAGTGAGGGTGAACGGGAGTACCTCGTCGATGAACCTCCGCATGTAGTCGCCGCCCCGGCTCAGGATAGGGCCGGCCACTTCCTGACGGCCCTGCCGCGTGATGCCGAGCATCAGCTGGATGAACAGCAATTCCTCGAATTTGAGCCGCTCGCGGGCCTGCGCGAGCTCCCCCTGGTTTTTAGGGAAGTGAATGGCGCGGAGGGCAACGCGCCCGTCGATCAACCCGAACTGGTCGCGCATCCACGCCGGCAGGATATCGGGCAATTCCAGGCCCGACTCCTTAAAAAACGTATGGATGACCCGCCGGAACGTCCGGCTCGTCAGACCGGCACGGTCGAACGCCGCGCCGCCTGGATACAGGGCGATGATACGTCCCGTGTCCAGCGCCGCCCCCTCTTCGTCCAACTTGTCAAAGTCGGGATGCGTCATCGACAATTGCCGGCCAAACGCCTGCACCTTGCCGTGGAACGCGACACGTTCGCCCTGTTTGAACACGCGTCCGATCCAGCCCACACGCTGGAACCACACACACTTAAGCCGCCCGCCCTCGCTGTCTTCCAGGGTCAGCTCGAAGCGTTTGACCTTGCCGCCGGGTAGGGTGCCCATTGTCACCACACGGCCCACGACCGTGGCCGAACCCATGGTGGGGTCGAGCTGACGGATCGGGACGATGGTCGACCGATCGAGGTAGCGGCGCGGAAAATAATGCAACAGGTCCCGCACCGTATGCATGCCGGCATCGGCCAGCACCTCGGCCTTGCGCGGACCGAGCCCTGGGACAAACTGGAGCGGGCCGGTAAAAATGTCGATGGGCATGGTGAGGGCTAGTTCATCCGCGGGTCTTCGGGATAATTCGCCAGCAGCGCGAATTCTCCGCCGAGCCGGCGCAACGTGTCGCTCCACAGCCGCTTGGGCTCCGCGCTGAAGATCATAGACTCATCCGATATCGCCAGAATCCATCCTCCCTGTTCGATCTCGGTTTCCAGCTGACCGGGCGACCAGCCGGCGTAGCCAAGGAAAAAACGGAAATCGTCTTCGGAAGCCTCACGGGAGGCTAGTATTGCCTGAATCGCATCGAAATCCCCCCCCCAGTACACCTCCGAGACCACTTCGCGCGTCTCGCCCACGCGTGCGCCAATGCGATGGAGGACGTGCAGCGTATTCTGCAACACGGGCCCGCCCTGCGAAAGAAAACCGGTGTACCCGGTCATGCCGTCCACCACTTCGTTCAATTGCAGCGACAACGTGCGGTTCAGAATAAGCCCAAAGCTGCCTTCCGCACCATGTTCACATAGGAGGATAATCGTGCGTTTGAAGTTAGGGTCATCCATCATCGGCGGTGCGATGAGGAGGACGCCGGTGGCGGGGGTAAGTTCGGAGTTCGCCATACGCTCAAGCAGGCTCTGAAGCGATTCGGTGGACACACGCCTGAGGGCATTACGCCCCTTCAGCGGGAAATATCCATCGGCTATTCCTTGCTGAATTCCTTTTGGAGAGCGGTATACGCCCCCACCCACCAATCGGCATCACGTGTCATTTGCACGATCGTGATGTCATTAAAATAGGGAACGAGGCCGACGAGGATCTCCGGGATCACATGCCACTTCTTCGTGCGAACACTCTTCGTCAACTTCTCGGCCGCGGTGCGGCTCCAGCGCCATTTCTCCCGAAGCGTCTCCGCCTTCTTCCAGTAATTTCGGTCGTCCCAGGCGAGGGCGCTTTCGTCAATCGATTTGTAGATCCCGCGCAGATTAATAATGAGAAACGCCAGCATATCCAGCGCCTCGTCGTCGAAGCCGTTCCGTTGCGCAAGGAGGCGCAGGACTTCGGCGCAACTGCGCATCTGCGCGTTGCGGACCTTGGCCGGCGTGTCCCCGGTGCTGATGATACGGGTCATGCGATTCGTATTGAGTTCAGGGCGTCACTTCACCAGCATCATCCGACGCGTGAACACGTCGGCGCCGGTATCGAGCGTGTAAAGATACAACCCGCTTGCCAGCGATTCTGCATGAAATGTTGCCCCATGGCGGCCGGCGGGCTGAAGGGCGTCGACGAGTTGGCCTACGGGGCGGCCCAGCAGGTCGTACACGGTCAGGCGGACGTGCGCGGCGGATTCTAGTTCATAGCGGATCGTGGTGGTCAGCGTGAAGGGATTGGGGAAATTCTGTTCGAGCGCTGTACGGCGCGGCAACACGTCTTCGTCTTCATTGGCGACCGGCGCGCCGCCCACCAGGAAGGTCGCGCGGATCGGGATGATCGAACCCTCCAGCGGGAAAGCGCCCTCATCTTCACCCTCGAACTGCGTCTCCCAGAGCGCGCCCCATTGGCCGCTGCTGCGGCGCACGAACGATCGGTCTTCGTCCGGATAGGCCGAAGCGCCCACCACCATATAGTTTACGTCCACTCCCGTCTCGCCATAGCCGATGTAATACGACGCGGGCAGGTCGTCGAGCGCTTCGGCGTCGTCCTCGAGGTCGATCGTGAAGTGGTTCAGCGTCAGCTGAGCGCCGGTGTAGGCGCGTGGGTCCTCGATTACTTTCGAAAACAACACGTCCCCCGGCGATCCGTCCGGCGCCACGGCCCAGATACGGAGCTCCACGTCCCGGCCGGCATCCGCGGGAATTCCGGCGCCCGCAAACTGATTCAAGTAGAAAGGCGCGAGGCCTACTTCGAGTAACCGACTGTCCGCCGGCGGGTCGAACCGAGTGGCCACGGCCCCACTCGCTCCCGAGCTGAGCGAAAAGAACGTCCCGGATATCGCGGAGCCATCATCGAAGCTCTCGCTCACGATCGACCCCGTGAGTTCAGTCAACCACGAGGCCGACAGACCGACGCTGACGGTTGACGATAATTCGGGGCGAACATGGGTGGTCTGTACGATGATGCGGTCGAAAGAGCCGGCAAACAGACGGTTGGTGATCGGTAGAGGCAGGTCCTCGTACGTGTAGGCGCCGTCCTGCGCCTCTTTGATCACTCGCACGAGCATCCGGGAGCGGATCGTCGCGATCGGGTCGCTCGTGTCGACGGTAAGCACAAAATTCTGAACGTCCGACCATACTTGATACTGCGCGGCCCCCGGGGCGACGCTGAACGTGGTCGGCGGCGTCGCTTGCACGGATCGCCCGTCGGTGACGGCGGACGGGATGCTGGTGATGCCAACGTAGTCGGGGTGGTCGTACCCGAAATTGGGTAGAATCCTGGGGAGATTGAGGAGATTGGCCGAGTGGTAGTCCAGCAAAACCTGCGTATAGTTCAACCCCGCTCCTGTCAGCACGGCCTCGTATCCGGTCCGTCCCCTCCCGGCGTTGCGTGTGATCGACGCTGTTACAGCCGGCCCGAGGCGTTCCGCCAGGTAGGCGGTGTAGAGGCCGGCGCGGCGGTAGTCGTCCAGCACGTTGACGCTCTCTTCCCAACTCATTAATCCGATGTTGTACAGGGTCGGGTTCAGCAGATAGGTCATGGGCCGGGGCAGATAGCCGTTGAGTACCTCGGCCCACTCGGACTGCCCTTCGTTGACGAAGGTGAGCTCGTTCAGATCGTAATTGAAATGGATCAGATGCTGGTGTTCGTGCGCCGCGGTGCTCAATAGCTCCGTGACGGGGCGCGATGTAAGGCCCGGGCTCGTGTCCAGATAGAGGATATCCTTGTTATTGCCGCCCCCAAACAGCGACAGATCCGAGGAGGTGACATAGCCGGCAATATAGATGTTGCCGTCCGTGGTGCCCTCGGAGATATCGTACAGCAGGATGTCCAGCTGTCCGTCCCCATCCACGTCGGGAGGGGCGCCGAAATAGGCATTGTTGTTCGCCACGATGCCTTTGGTGGCGTCGATTGAACCCGCCGGCGTCGTCCGAAGCAACGCCTCGTCGAGTACTGCCACGTCGGCATCCGTCACGTGCTCGAGGGTCAGTTCGCCGGTCTCGACCCAGATGTTGGCGATGTCGCTCGTGGCTTTGAGTTCGAATTCCTTCGTCTCCCAGATCGGGCTCGTTGCCAGATTCTTGAGCACCCGGAACGAAGTCATCATCCCGACGGCGTACACCCTTGGCGCGGGCTCTGCCCGTTTGCCGGCCGCCTTGTTGGCGTGGAACGCCTCCAGCGAGCGAACCGCCTCGGGAAGCCGATTCAGCCGATCGGTGACGTGGAGGATGCGCGGCGATTCACGATCGCTTATGGGTGTCTGCGGCGTTTCCTGGGCGAACAGCGGGCCGGCGCCGGCTACGGCTAACATCGCGAAACATAATGCGTTCAGGCGAATGGTCATGGACGATCTCGGTTCAGCTGCGGAAGCGGGGCGTCGGGTGGGTGTGGTGCTCGAACAAATTGTATGCCCTCGCGGCCGAAAGGAGGGGCGAGCGAGGTTTATTCAGCGACGAACGGGTCCGAGACGGTGCGGACGGCACGGGCCGGTGTTATGTTGACCGTACGCCGCTCATCAATACACATGAAACATAACGTACACCGCAGTATGCCATCAACCACCTACCGGTGCCTTCTTTTAGGGCTTTTAGCGAGCGTTTTAACGGGTTTTTTCGGTGGATGCGCCGCCCCCCGATCCGCCGCGAGCGAGATCACCGTGGAAGGTGAGGTTACGGCCCGCGGCCAGGTGCCCTTTGTGGTGCAGGTGCTCGAAACAGACGATCAGAATGCCTACGTCCTGGTCATGGATGAGACCCTGCGCGCGCAATACGTCAATCCCACCCGGTTGCGGGCGACCGGGGTGGTGTATGTCGCCGAGTGGAACGGCCGCCCGTTTACGCACCTCAGGGTGACGCGATTGGCGCCGGCGGGCGACTGACGCCGCGTTTAGGTGCGTCGGGCAGGAGGCATGAATTGACGGAACGACTGTACCGTTACAATCCGCAGGGTGAGAATACCCACCAGGTAGATGCCCAGGAGCACAAGCTCCGCCCACCAGTGCTGCACGATGGGCAGGGCTCGCCAGACGCCGTACAGCCCGCCGGCCCAGCCGACCATCAGCGCCACCCCCCGCCAGTCGTACGGCACCGGGAAAAAGCGCTGGACGAACACGTACAGCATGATCGCCATCGTCGCGTAGGCGGCGGTGGTGGCCCAGGCGGCGGCGATCATCCCGTACGTGGGCACCAGGAGGGCGTTCGCGATGAGGGTCAGCGCCCCGCCGGCGAACGTGCAATACACAAAGTAGCGGGTCTTGCGCTCGATATAAGCGCCCGCCGTGAAATGGTAGTACCAACCTTGAAACAGGTAGGCGAGTAGCGCGATGGGCACCAGGTAAAGCGCCGGCCAGTACATCTCGGGGATCAAGGGGCGTCCGCCTGCGATCGGTAACGCCACGAAGTCGTCGATCAAAAACGTGATCCCAAGCACCACGAGCAGGCTGAAAGCAGTGAATAGCGAGAAGATGCGCGCGAAAAGCGGGCGGGCGTCCGGGTCGTCGGCGTGCTGGAGGAAAAAGGGCTGCCAGGCGAAGCGAAACATCTGCGCGATCAACATCATGAACACGCCGAGTTTCCACACGGCCCCGAAGATGCCGGCCATGTGTTGCCCGTATTCGGCATTGGTCGTGGCGCTGTTGGCGATCAGCGCGCTCAGGTCAAACGTTTTTTCGTAAAGCACCCGGATCTGGGTCGCATCCATACGGCCGACGAAGATCACATTCACGCGATCGACCAGCGCATAACTCAGCCCGCTGGGGACAAAAGGGAGCCCAAACCAGACCAACTCGCGCCAGAGTCCAGGCTGGATGCGAAAGCGGAACAGCTGGAAATACGTCGGGAGCACCATCAGAAACGTGGCGCCGGCAGCAATGAGGTTCGAAAGAAAGACCGCCTCGATACCCCACCCCAGCCCGATGATCAATACCACATTCAGGCCCACGTTCAACCCGATGTTGACCATCTTCAGGAGCGCGAACCGGCTCGCCTTGTTCTGAAGCCTGAGTTCCGAAAAGGGGAGGAGGGCGAGCGCGTCCAGTGTCTGGAATCCTATCGCGTAATAAAAGAGATACGCCCACTCCGCATCGATCCCGATGATTCCACTGACGAGGCTTCGTAGAAATAGAACGAGCACCGAGAGACCTATCGAGACCACAAAAAGGGACCACGTGGCGGTGCTGAACACCTCGCTGATTCGGGCTCGACCTTCCTTGCCCGAGGCGAATTTCAGATAGGAGGATTCCATCCCATGCTGAAACAGGTGATTGATGATCGTGATCGTCGTATACATGGTCACCACGACACCGTATTCCCCGGGGGCGAAGAAGGCGACGTAGAGTGGGACCAGCAAAAAATTAATGATGCGGCCCACGATGGTCGAGATGCCGTAGACCGCGGTTTCGGACGCAAGGGTGCGGATCCGTAGCGAAAAGCTCATGGGGTATGTGGTAACCGGGAGATGCCGGCAAGATAAGGAACGGCTGACGCACTTCCGCCAAGCTCGTGCCGGAAGCCGACCGTCCGGCCATTCTCCGAGAACGCCGGCGACTGAAACGACAGGATACCGTTATTGCCATCAATAATGGCTTCCGAGGCTGGCCACAAAATCCACAGGTTGTGGATAACGTGTGAGTTGGCGGTGTAGAGACTGTGCGAAAGCCGTGGACGGTTCGTGTACATGTTCTGTTTTGGAACAAAAATGCTTGTTTTGAATCAATAAGAGGGTTTTATCCGATGAACGAATCAGGCTCGCTTTGTGGAAAAAAAACACTTGCTTTCCGGATCCGGGGTCGTTTTATTATATTGACTTTTGTTCAGCGGACACATGCGGTTCGTAGTAAGGGTCGAATAGACCGTTATTCATGTTGGTTGCGGGGTTTTTTCGACGACCCACGTTTCAAGTCTGCCGGTCGTTGGCTCCCCAGCTAAATGCACGACATTTCTCCGGCATTGACCCGGCATCCCGACAGAATCCACCGCCGCCGTCCCCAAGCGAATCACCTGAAGTCTGAGCGAATATGTCCGTACGAAAAACGCTGTCATCTACTGCAAGCAACACCCTGTCCGATACCTTTTCTCCCGAAAAGGGTCTCTCTGTCGCGCGCGTCTTTACGCGCGCCGGCGCGGACCCGTTTGACTCCGTCGTGTTCGAGCACCGCGACGCGACCATCAAGAATCACAAGGGTGGCATTCTGTTCGAACAGAAGCAGGTCGAATTCCCCGTCTCCTGGAGCCAGCTGGCTACCAATGTGGTCGCCAGTAAGTATTTTTATGGGGACGTAAGTGCCTCTGGAGAACCGGGCAAAGGCGGCCGCGAACGCTCGCTCAAGCAACTTGTCCATCGCGTCACCCGCACCATTGCGGATTGGGGCGCCGCGCAGGGCTACTTCGCAACACCGGAAGACGCCGATGCGTTTTATGCGGAATTGACCTGGCTCTGCGTGAACCAGTACGTAGCGTTTAACTCGCCCGTCTGGTTCAACGTCGGGCTGCATCATCAGTATGGCGTGCGGGACTCGGGGGGCAAAAAGATCTACGCATGGGATGAACAGGCCGGCAAGATCCTCGAAGTCGACCCCTACGAGCGCCCGCAGGCCTCGGCATGTTTCATCATCTCGGTAGACGACTCTATCGACGATATCTGGCAGTTGATGGGCGAAAGCGCCCGCCTGTTTAAGTATGGCTCGGGCGTCGGGGCGGACTGGTCTCGCCTCCGCTCCACCCGCGAAAAACTTTCCGGCGGCGGCCAACCCTCCGGCCCGGTCTCCTTCATGCGCGTCCAAGACGCCACCGGCGGCACGATCAAAAGCGGCGGCAAAACGCGCCGCGCCGCGATCATGCAAACGCTCAAGGTGTGGCACCCGGATATCCTGGAGTTCGTGACCGCCAAGCAGGAGGAAGAGAAAAAAGCCTGGGCCCTCATCGAAGAGGGATATGACGGCTCCTTCAACGGGCCGGCCTATGGCTCCGTAGCCTTCCAGAACGTGAACCAGTCTGTGCGCACCACGGATGAGTTCATGCAGGCCGCCATCGACGGCGAGCCCTTTGCGCTCCGCACCGCCCGCGAAGGCACCCCGGTCGAGGACATCGACGCACGCGATCTGCTCTACAAGATCGCCGAAGGCACGCACGTCTGCGGCGACCCCGGCATGCAGTACGAGGACACGATCCAGCGCTGGCACACGGTCAAGAACTCCGGACCGATCAACAGCAGCAACCCGTGCAGCGAGTACATGCACCTCGATAACTCGGCGTGCAACCTGGCCTCGCTCAACCTGCGCAAGTTCCAGAACGAAGACGGTAGCTTCGACGTGGCGCGCTTCCGCGCCGCCACCCGGGTAACCATCACGGCCATGGAAATCCTGGTCGACAACGCCGGTTACCCGTCTGCCCTCATCGCCAAAAACTCGCACGATTACCGCCCCCTCGGCCTCGGCTACGCCAATCTCGGCGCCCTGCTCATGGCCATGGGCCTCCCGTACAACAGCGACGAAGGCCGCGCGGTCGCCGGCGCCATCACGGCCATCGAACACGGCGAAGCCTACGCCCGAAGCGCGGAAATCGCCGGCAACCCGAAAATCGGCCCCTTCGCCGGGTATACAAAAAACCGCGAGCCCATGCTCGAGGTCATGCGCATGCACCGCGATGCGGTGGCGGACATCCACCCGAGCTGCCCGCCCTACCTCCTCGCCGCCGCTCGCGAAACACTGGACCGCTGCTATAGCCTCGGTGAAACGCACGGCTACCGCAACGCGCAGGCGACCGTCCTCGCCCCCACGGGTACCATCGCGTTTATGATGGATTGTGATACGACGGGCATCGAGCCGGATATCGCGCTCGTTAAATACAAGCTGCTCGCCGGCAAAGGCGACGGCATGCTCAAAATCGTCAACCAGACGGTTCGCACCGCGCTCCATCGCCTGGGCTACTCGGCACTGGAATGTGATGGCATTCTCGCGTACGTCGAGAAAAACGATACGATCGAAGGCGCCCCGGGCCTGAAAACCGAGCACCTGCCGGTGTTCGACTGCGCCTTCAAGCCGTTCAACGGCAAGCGCTTTATCCATCACGAGGGACACATCAAGATGATGGCCGCCTGCCAGCCGTTTATCTCGGGCGCCATCAGCAAGACGGTCAACCTCCCCGAGGAGAGCACCATCGAGGACATCATGGATGCGTACGTCGAAGGCTGGAAACTCGGCCTGAAGGCGGTCGCCATCTACCGCGAGAACTCGAAACGGAGCCAGCCGCTGTCCACTTCGAAAGGGGGCAACACAAAAGGGAAAGAAGTCGCCGGCACCTCGGGCGACGGCGCCATGCGGGCCCCGGAAATCGTCGAACGCATCGTCGAAAAGGAAAAGGTCGTCTATAAGCCCATCCGCAAACGCCTTCCCGACGAGCGTCCCTCGGTAACACACAAATTCTCGATCGCCGGCCACGAAGGCTACCTGCATGTCGGACTCTACCCGGATACTCACATGCCGGGAGAGATCTTCATCACCATGGCCAAACAGGGCTCGACGATTTCGGGCCTCATGGACGCCTTTGCGACCGCGATCTCAATCGCGCTCCAATACGGCGTACCCCTGGAAGATCTCTGCACCAAGTTCAGCCACACGCGCTTCGAGCCGAGCGGCTTTACGAACAACCGGCAGATCCCGATCGCGAAGTCGATCATGGACTACATCTTCCGCTACCTGGCTATCAAGTTCCTGGGGACCGTCCGCGAAGAGGAGTCCTACATGAACCCGATGCGCGCCGTCGCCGATGAAGTGCATCGCAACGGCCCGGCGGAGGATGAAACGCAGATGGCGCTCGAATTCGACGAGCCAGACCCGCTCGTCGGTCGCACCGTGGAAGCGTTCCTGAACGACCACGCCGCGCAACAACCCACTTATACGCAGCAAGGCACCTTCCAGAACCAGGAAGATGCTCCCCCGTGTGCGGTGTGCGGTACCATCACCGTGCGCGCCGGCGCTTGCTACTCATGCCCCTCGTGCGGGGCATCTACCGGATGTGGATGAGGACACGTGTGAGTTGATCGCAGGGTAGGAATTCGCCCGGTCTCCTTGTGGTGGGGAGGCCGGGCGTTTCCTTTTGTAGGCGGCCTCATTACGACTTACGATTGCGTCGCAGAAGGTCGATACACATCGACGTAGTGACCCTCTGTGTGCCAGGAGATAGAGTCCGGAGGTGGCAGCATCATACTTGAATCTTGTTGGGTCGACATCATAATCTCCATCTTTTCTGACAGAGCCAGGCGCGCATCACAGGAATTGGCGAGTACTCGCGGGCAAATCGAGGCGATGAATAGGTCACTGGCCGTGATCGAGTTTTCTCTCGACGGGACGATAACGTCCGCAAACGACAACTTCCTCAAGACGATGGGCAACGGACTGGAAGAAATACGTGGAAAACGCCATCGAATCTTCGTGGAGGAAGCATTCGCCAGGAGTAACGACTACACACGGTTCTAGGAGAAACTGGGCCGAGGAGAGTTTCATGCCGGCGAGTTCAAGCGCATCACCCGCGACGGGCGCGTAATCTGGCTTCACGCTACCTACAACCCGATCATGGGCCAGGACGGCCGGCCCTTGAAGGTCGTCAAATTCGCGCAAGACATCACCGAGCAGGTCGCCCAGATGAACCTGCGTCAGGAAGTGACGAATATGCTGGGCATGATCGAGTCCATCGCGCAGGCCTCGCAAGGGATCTCGGCGTCAACTACACAGCTCGCGGCATCGGCGCAGGAACAGAGCTTGCAGAGCCAGGAGGTGGCTGTTGCCGTCGAGGAAATGGCGTGCACGATCGTCGACAACGCCAAAACGAGCACCCGCGCCTCGGACGTCGCCGCCGAAAATGGCGAGGCCGCCCGACAGGGGGCACAAGTAGTTACACAGACGATAGAGAAGATCCGCGAAATTGCAAGCATGGTGGGTGCAACCTCGACCATCGTCGAACAACTGGGGGTATCAAGCCAGCAAATCGGCGAAATCGTCCAGGTGATCGATGAAATCGCCAATCAGACAAACCTGCTGGCGCTGAATGCAGCCATTGAGGCAGCCCGCACCGGCGAACAGGGAAGAGGCTTCGTCGTCGTCGCCGACGAAGTGCGCAAACTGGCGAAACGCACCTCGGGCGCGACCAAACAAATCGAGGGCATGATCCAGTCCATCCAGGTGCAGAACCGGAGCGCGGTTGAATCCATGCAGAAAGGAAAAAAAGAGGTCGAGACCGGCATCGCCCTCGCCGATAAGGCCGGCACGGCCTTGAAGCAGATTGTCACGGGAGCGGGCGAGACGGTAGATATGATCGCACAGATTGCGGCCGCCTCCGAGGAGCAGTCCACCACCAGCGGCCAGATTGCCCGCTCAGTCGACGTGATCTCCTCGGTATCCGGCGAGTCCGCCCAAGCGGTCAGCAAGATCGCTTCCTCTACCTCCGACCTCACCCAACTCACCGAGCAGTTGCGGCTACAAGTGCTTCGACTTGACAAAGGGAGAAGAGAGGCCGGCAGTACGCGTACGTCGCCGGCTACGCCGAGGAAAAACGAGGGCTATCTGGTCAATTAAGGGCGATGCGCGGTGCGAGCGAAAGGGCGGGGTACGGATATCGTGCCGGCTATGGCTGGTATCCCGGCCCACGCAGCACACGTCCGGGAAGCAAACCGGTGTGACCCCCATACGAAAGTACCTGAACCCCGTTCACAAACACGTGCTGCATGCCGGTGGCAAATTGGTGCGGCTGTTCAAACGTGGCGTGATCCTGGATCGTCACAGGGTCAAAAACAGCGATATCGGCAAAATAGCCGGGCGCAATCCGTCCGCGGCGTTCGATGCGCAGGTTCTCAGCTGGAAATGACGTCAGCCGCCGGATGGCTTCGGGCAGCGTGAGGACCTTTTCATCCCGCACGTATTTCCCAAGCAAACGGGCGAAGTTGCCGTAGGCGCGGGGGTGGGGATTACTATCCAAAAAGACCCCTTCCGGCGCCATGGAGCCGGCGTCGGAATCAAACGCCACCCAGGGCAATGCCAGCTGCCGGCGGACGTTTTCTTCAGACATCAAGAAGTAAACGGTGCCCACGCGACTGCTATCCTCGATAACCAGATCTATCGCCGCCTCTTCTGGCGAAACGCCCCGCTCCTGGGCGATCTGGGCCAGTGTCATTCCCGTCATGAACCGGAGCTTTTCATTTCGGAAGCCGACGAGCAACGTGCCCTCCGGCCCGGCCGCAAGCATCAGGTTCTCCCATGCGTCGGTGGGAGTGCGCATCTCCTCGGCCACGCGGGCGCGCATGACCGGGTCCTGAAGCCTCGTCCGCCAGGCCTCAAACCCGCCCTCCTGTACCCACGGCGGCATCCCTGCATCCAGTCCCGTAGCACCGGCCGTGTATGTGTACATATCCGCCGTGATCGCCATGCCCTGTGCCCGCGCCGCCTCGATGCGGGCAATAACGTCCTCTATCTTGGTCCAGTTAGCCTGGCCGGCGGCTTTGAGATGGTAGATCTCCGCTCGGATGCCGGCGTCCCTCGCAATGGCGAGGAGTTCGTCGACGGATTCGACAAGCCGGTTGCCCTCGCTCCGTAAATGCGAGATGTACATCCCACCCCTTTTTGCGGCTACCTTGGCCAGCTCCGTCAGCTCGTAGGTAGTGGCAAAAAACGCCGGCGCATAAATCAACGAGGAGCCCACACCGAGCGCACCCTCCTGCATCGCCTCATCCACCAACGCCAGCATGCGCTCCATCTCCTCGGTAGTCGGCGCCCGGTTTTCATAACCCACCTCATGAACGCGTACGGTGGTCGCGCCAACGAAGGACGCTACGTTAGGGGCGATGCCCCGGGCAACAAGGAAGTCGAGGTATTCTCCAAGCGTCGTCCAGGGCAGTACGGGCTGGCCCGAGCTGTCTACCTCCAGCTCGAATCGCTCAACCATCTCCTGACGAGATGTGAACAGGGACTCGAGGTCTCGCATGGCTTCGATACGCATGGCCTCGTTGAGTGGCCCCATCGACACGCCCTCCCCGAACACCTCAAGCGTTACGCCTTGTCGGATGTCGCTCTGCGATTTGCCGTCGATAAGCAACGTCTCTGTCGCCCAGCTGAGCATGTTGATGAAGCCCGGCGCCACGGCCAATCCACTGACATCGAGTTCGCGACGACCGCTGGCGTTCCCGAGGTCGCCCAGCGCGGCGACGACATCCCCTTGAATTGCAACATCCCCTACGATGGGCGTAGAGCCCGATCCATCGTAGAGGATGCCGCCTCGCAAAATGAGGTCGTATTCAGCCGGACGCTCACATCCCGGCAACAGGACACAAACAAGAATCACAGCGCAGGCGAACGTACGTTGGAGCATAGGTACCGGGGTTGATGAACGTCATACACAACCGTCGCACGCCGCCACGAACCTTGTCGCTACTTCACCTTGAGCACGTCGTCGATCGTCTCGACGATGTGACCGACCAGGCCGTAGACTTTTGCATCTTCGGCCGTCAGCCAGAAATTCCGGTTGGTGTCTTTTTCGATTCGCGCCAGCGGCTGTGTAGTTTGTCGGGCGAAAATCTGATTCAGCCGATGCCGCATCTTGATGATTTCCTCGGCCTCGATCTCGATATCGCTGGCCGTCCCACCCGCGCCTCCCGCCGGCTGATGCAGCAGGAAACGTGTGTTCGGGAGGCAGAACCGGTCCGTGACAGGCACAGACACAAAGATAAGCGCGCCGGCGCTGGCAACCCAACCCGTACCGATGATCCGAACACGCGGCCGGATGAAACGGATCATGTCGTGAATTGTGTCGCCCGATTCCACATGCCCGCCCTGCGAGTTGATGAACATGGTAATGTCGTCGTCCGACGAAGCCGCCATCCCGATGAGTTGCGCGATCACACTGGACGCGCGGCGCTGGTTGATTTCGCCGCTGATAATGATCGTCCGGGATTCGAAAAGCCGACTTGTCAGGTTATTAGAGATTTTTTCGACGTCTTTTTCTTCCATACAGGTAGTCTTCTTCGGATAAGAGGTGCGTTCGGCAATGCGAACATCGGTCACTTGAGACGGTCCCTTCAACATGAATCGGTGCCGCAGGTTGCCACTTGTGTCGCGGGCAACAAAAATGCCCAATGTTGAACCGAGGCCGGCGCGGCGCCCATTGCCCGGGTCCGGATCGCGGCGATACGGGTTGAGTCCTGGTCGGCTCGTGATCGATCGCATCACGGCATGCCGGCTTCCGCATACACCCGCCCCATTGAGACGATGCGGCTGGAACATTTGATGAAGCAGTTCGATTAGCCTGCTTCATCCCGCCTCCTGGCGCTTACCACAACAGCCCGGTTTAGATCGTCGACAGGCGATCGATCCTTATGCTGAGGGCCCTTTGTGACATGGCACCCTGTGGTTGACCGGCATCGACGTCATCCACCTCTCCCGCTGCTGGATATTCCCCATTTTATGCCTGGCCTGGTTCTTGAGAACCCGCAAGGCACCTACAGGCTAACGATTGCCGCCCAGGCAACCCATCTGTTATGACTCGATTTCTAGCTGGTGTACTGTTGGGTCTGCTGGTGGCAGGCCCGCTTTCGGCCCCCAATACATACGCTCAGGAAACTTATAAAGGCAGTCGACTCTCCGAAGCGGCGCTCGCGGCGCCCTCGCCGGCTAAATCCGGTATACGGGGTCAGGTAGCGTGCGCTCAAGGCAAGGCCGGTGAATACCCCTGCTTGAATGCCGATCTCATGTCCTTCATGTCCTTCACGGACCTGGTCGGCACCCTCAGCCCTACGACCAACGAGGCGAACGATGTGTGGGGATGGACGGACCCTGAGACCGGCGTAGAATATGTGCTGCTTGGCCTGGAACACGGTACGGCCTTCGTAGACATCAGCGACCCCGAAGCACCGTTCACCGTCGGATTTTTGCCATCGACCAACGTGCAGCGCGGCGAGATGCGCGGCATCGTGCCGCAACCCTATTACTCCGTCTGGCGCGATATCAAGGTCTACGCCAACCACGCGTTTGTTGTCGCCGATGCTTCCAATACGCACGGGATGCAGGTGTTCGACCTTACCCGGCTTCGTGGCGTGGCTAGCCCTCCCGTCACGTTCGACAATACGGCGCTGTATACCGGCATCGCGAGCGCCCATAATCTGGTCATCAACGAGGATACGGGTTTTGCTTACGCGGTCGGTTCCAACTCGGGCGGCACGACCTGCGGCGGCGGGCTCCATATG
Organism: Rhodothermales bacterium; assembly: GCA_034439735.1. Lineage (NCBI taxonomy): Bacteria > Pseudomonadati > Rhodothermota > Rhodothermia > Rhodothermales > Rhodothermales bacterium. The sequence continues at coordinate 27,245 of JAWXAX010000074.1, forward strand.
ATCGATATCCGGACACCGGCGGCGCCATTATCCGCCGGTTGCTTCGCGGATATCCTCACCGGCCGCAGCGGCACCGGCTATACACACGACGCCCAATGCGTCATCTACCATGGGCCCGACACCGACTATACCGGCCACGAAATCTGTATCGGCTCGAACGAAACGATGGTCAGCGTGGCCGACGTAACCGACAAGGCGAACCCGGTCGCGATCAGCCGGATCTCCTATCCCGGCGCGGCTTACATCCACCAGGGTTGGCTTACAGAGGATCACCGCTATTTCTTTCAGGACGATGAACTCGACGAACTGAACCAGTTCACCAGCCGAACGCGCACGCTGGTGTGGGATCTGTCGGATCTGGACGATCCGCTATATTTTTCCGATTTCCTTTCGTCGCAGGCGTCGATCGATCACAACCAGTATGTCCGTGGCAACTTGCTCTATCAATCCAACTATTCGAGCGGCCTGCGGATCTACAACATCGCGGATGTAGAGACACCCGTCGAGGTCGGCTACTTCGATACGCGTCCGACGGATGGCGCGATTACGTTTACGGGCAGCTGGAGTAACTACCCCTATTTCGAAAGCGGCATCGTGGCCGTCTCGAGCATCGACGAAGGGCTCTTCCTGGTCCGTCCCACGGGTACGGCTGTAGATACGGCCGCCGAACAACCTGACCCTACCGGTGCCTTCCAGCTTTCGCCGGCTTACCCCAATCCGTTTACCGACGTATCCCGCGTGTCCCTATCTGTCGATGAAAGCGCTCTGTTGACCGTGGAGGTCTTCGATATACTGGGCCGGCAGGTCGCCACCCTGTACCAGGGCACCGTGGCCGGGGGATCGACACTTTTGCTCGATTTCGTCGCGGGCGACCTACCCGATGGCCACTACCTTATCCGGGCCCGCAGCGGGGAAGCGACGGTATCGCGCCTCGCCGTCATCCTTCGGTAAACCGCTCGTCCCCAAGACCTTTTCTACTTCGAGCTCCGACTGGGATCCGCGGGTGCATGCCGGCGGATCCCTTTTCGTATTTGCTGGCGCATGAAACATCCGGGCCCCATCTGTCATACGCTTAGACGCCCGGGATATGTGTGTCCTTGTCTTCCAATAGACTTGGCTCGTCTACTTAAAGTAAAATTTTAACGAGGGGCTACTTCCTTTGGGCGTGATGCCCTATATTTTGAGCGCTTATGCTGAGCATATCTTGCTCGATGCCATCTTCAAGGCTATGAAAAGAACCTGTTCCGTCCCGCTGCCCATTCTGCTCCTCTTCAGTGTAATCGGCCTGATCTCCGGTTGTGAGCTAACGAATGCGCCTCCGCCTTTCGACCGATTTGATGTCGAGGACATCATCTACACCCAGCACATCCAACCGATCTTTAACGAGAAGTGCACGCGGTGTCACGCCGGCCCGGACGCCGCCAACGGCCTCCGACTGAATACATGGGAAAACCTGATCGCCGGCTCCGACGATGGCGAATCCATCATTGCCTATGACGGCGATAAAAGCCTGCTCATCGGGATGACATCGCGTCTCGTCGGTGGTCCGCATCCTTTTGAGCAAGAGGCTGCTGATACCCTCACGACGCAGGAAGTCAACTTCATAAAGCGCTGGATTGACTTCGGCGCCCGGTTTGACGGTGGTATTATCCCGTATGCCGACGCCACGCAACTCTTGTATGTCCCGAACGAAAACGACGCGTTGATCTCTGTGATCGATGCTGAAAGCCAACTGGTGATACGCAATGTGGACCTTGTGGCCGACTTCCGTCTCTCACCAAACTCCCGCCCGACTCACGTCGTGATCGATCCTGACAGCAATCACTGGTACGTTTCGCTGAGCGGCATCAATCGTGTGCTCAAGCTGGATCGTCTGAATACGTTGGTGGGCCAGGTGGAAATCGAGACGCCAGGTCTTCTGGCTGTACACCCGCGAGAAGACCTGCTATTTGTAAGCCGCGCCCAGTCGGCCGTCAATCCGCCCCCGAAAATCGGGGTGATCGAGCGGTCGACGATGACACTGCGTGAAGTCGATATCCCGTCCTCACGGCCCTATGCCCTGGTAGCCGATCCGCGCGGAGGTTTCGTCTATACAGGCAGCCTGATGGAAAACCGCATCATGAGCATCAATACGCAGACTGACGCGGTCACTTTTACGCTGCTCGCGTCCCCGTTTCATTCCTTTGGTCAGTTCGCCATTTCCCCCGAGGGCACCCGTACCGTGCTCTCCGGTCAGCTGACGAACCAACTCCTCATCATGGACTCGAGCGCGCCGGGGTCGTTTGTCCGAATAGGCGACATTGAGCTCGGGACACGACCAGGACATCCGGTGTTTTCCCCGGACGGACGGTTTGTATACGTGGGGAATGGCGGCGCCAACACGGTCTCCGTGATCGATGTGGATACTCGAACGATCTCAGCTACCATCGAGGGTCATGGTCTCGCTGAGCCCTTCGGCAGTGCCATCTCTCCGGACGGTCGTTTCCTCTTTGTGTCCAACCGGAATTCGAGCAAGCTCTACACGCCCCGTTTTAACCTGGGCACTAACGACGGCATTGGCACGGTCACCGTGATCAATACGGAAACGAACCAGATCGAGCGCGTCATCGAAGTCGGTCGTGCGCCGGGCGCTTTGTCGCAGATCATGTTTTGAGCCGATTCGTTAACAGCAGGCAGCCTTTGATCGATCGGTTCTGCGGATCGGGGCGTATATAGTTCCGGTTGGGCTCCGGTCGCCTCTTATACGCGGCCGGCCTGTGTCAGACGATGACTCCACCACGTGAGCGCGGAGACGGCGACAAATCCGGCAGTCGCCAGCAAAAGGATCAGACCAATCGGGTCCGTTGGTGCGGGAGCATGCAATGTGCCGGCGCTTTGCCAGGGCCACAGTGCACGAAGGGAGCCGATCATAAGACCTACAAGGGCAGCCATCGTGCGATCATGCTGGCGTTCCAGGAGCCACTTGAGCAGATTGGAGAACAGGCCGAGACCTGTAGCGGCGCCGGCTATAAAGACGCCGACATACAGCAACTCGCGCTCATGCAACGCCTTCAATGTCGGTTCATACATCCCGAGGACGAGGAGTAGGAAGGCTCCGCTGATTCCAGGGAGGATCATGGCGCAAATGGCGATCATCGCGGCGCCGAAAACTTGAAGCAGAGTGGGTTCCGGCACTACAGCGGGTGCTAGACCCGTCAATACAAAGGCCGCCAGGGCCATACTGGTGGCCAGCATATATCCGGAAGCGTTCATGCGCCCCATGCGCGACCAGGGAATGGCTACCGATGCAGCGATCAAACCAAAAAACAGGCCTTTGCTCTGGAGAGGGTAGGTCTCGAGCAGATGTGGGATGAAGCTGGCGCCGATCAGGATGGCCGAGACGATACCGGAGCCAAGGGATAAAAAAAAGACCCACTCCACCCGCGCCAGATGAAGGCGCACCTCGGCCATGTTAAAACGCAACAGGGCGAGGACGGCATGAAAACAGGAACTGATCGCATTCACGAGGCGCTCGTATATCCCCACGACCAGAGCGACCGTACCGCCGCTGACCCCCGGGATGATGTCGGCGCCGCCCATCAATAGCCCCTGGGCGAAATGGAGTAGCCCGGACCGTAAGCTCCTTCTCGGTGTCGTGTTAAGATGCACGTAGATCTCCCTGATGATAAAGATAGATAGGGGTGGAAAGCCACCAGTGGAGATTCGTTTCAGCGATTGGACCGGGCGGTAAGAAATGCCAAAAATCGCCATCGAGTAAGCCTTCAGCTATCCAATCCCAGTTCTCGTCGAATGCGCGCGTCTCGATAGAGCTCCGGATAAGTCTGTCGGAACTCCTCCTTCTTCTTCGGATCCAGCGAGAAGGCGCGTTTCAATGACCGAATGCTTTCGTCAGGCCGGCCCAGCGCAAATAGTGCCTTCGCTTGCTGGAAATAGGAACTCGCGTGATTGGGCTCGAGGGTGAGGGCGTTGTTGTACGCGTGCAGGGCCTCTTCCAGGCGCTGGGCTTCGAAGAGGGTCTCTGCGTAATCCAACCAGGCCTCCCGATTGGCCGGCTCCATGCGAACCACCGTCTCGTAGGATTCCAGCGACTCGTCGATGAGGCCGGCGTTGTACTCGCAATCCGCTTTTGCATACCAGAGATCCGCGGACCGAGGAGTCAGGTGAACCGCCTTCTGGTAAAACTCCAGTGCCTCGAAAAAACGCTCCTGCGCGTCGAAGCAACAACCAAGTCCGTACCAGGCTTCCGCATACTGAGGGTCCTTCAACAAGGCCTTCTCAAAGCAGGCGATCGCCTGGGGATACTCCTGTAATTCTTCGTACGCGAGCGCAATATTGTAAAAGGTGGCGGCGTCGCCATCCTCTAGTTTTATGACCTGCTCATAGCTTTCAATCGCACCCCGAAGATCCCCCACATTCGCCTGGGCGTTGCCTTTATTATAATAGGCCGACGCGAACTCCTCGTTGATCACGAGCGCCATATCGTATGACTGTACCGCCTCCGCGAATCGGTTCATCCGATTCAGGACAATGCCCCTGTTGTACCAAGCGTCATACGAATACGGGTCGATCTCAATGTGGCGATCGTAACAGGAGAGGCTCTTTTCATCCTCGGCTAACCTGTCGAAGCAGTATCCAAGTTCGTACCAGACTTCCGGGTGCTCCGGGTTCAACTCCACGCACGCATAAAACGCTTCGATCGCTTGTTCGAGCAGATCCGCCCGCTCCAGGGTCACGCCCCGATTAAACAAGGCGTCCTCGTTGAGTGGATCGATCTCGAGCGCCGTCTGATAGGACTTGAGAGCCTCTTCCGTACGTCCCAGGCTGTCTAGCGTGATGCCCATGTTGATAATCGTCTCCGGATCGGAGGGATTTAGCGTCATGGCCTTCTCATAAGCCGTCATCGCATCTGCGTGGCGGTTCATATTATTCAGGAGAATACCGCGTCGCATCCACGCATCGGATGAGTAGGGCTGTGTCTCGAGAATACGGTCGATAGCACCGAGGGCATCCCCAAATCGCCCCAATTCGAAATAAAACGTCGCAATTTCCTCAAGGGCGTCCGAATCGAAATACGTGCCTGCCCCACCCTGTTCGTAGGCATGAACGAGGTCTTGCACGCTGAAATTCTCATCCGAGTCTTCGAGGTCGTCGTAGCCGAAATCGAACATGCTCATCGGGCGCAGATTAAGGTTATAGCAGAGAGGCTGCGCGAATGGACTGACCGGTGTATCGAGATCTTAAGCAGTATGCGCCAAAAGGTTCACGAAGTATACCGGGCCAGGGGCCATTTTGCAACATGATTACAGGATGCTCTCGTTCCGAATCGGAAGAGAGACCTAATTTAGGCGATCCGTGAGGGCGCTTTTTCCAATTCTGTCATGTAGTTTTGGATGAGGGCCATGATATATGCCGGGTTTGATGGTCTCAGCAGAGCCGGTCGCAGGCGCGCGCCTTCTATTCATATCGTCAAGCCGGCCGCCCGGTTAAGCTAGGCCTGTTGATGTGCCCGGGGGCGCCTTCACAACGCCAGTCCGTGTGTTAGGGTGAAATCACGAGTCATGCCGGGTTGTTATTCGAGGTGGGTATGTTGATCAGTTTCGAGGGTATCGACGGCAGTGGAAAGAGTACGCAGGTTGCGCTGCTGAAGCAAAGGCTTGAAGCACAGGGGTATGTGGTGGATCTCGTCCGAGAGCCGGGCGGAACCCCGCTCTCGGAACGAATACGGACGCTTTTACTAGACCCCGCGTTAGTCGTAGATCCCATGACGGAGTTATTACTGTTTTCTGCGTCGCGGGCGCAGCTGGTTAGAGAGCATCTGCAGCCGAGTCTGGCAAAAGGCAATATTGTGATTTGTGATCGGTTCTTTGACTCGACGACCGTCTATCAAGGTGCGGGCCGAGGTCTTGACCGGGACGGCTGGCTCGACGGGTTTAATAGAAGAGTGACAGGCGGGCTCGTTCCTTCGCGTACGTATCTCATCGATATGGATCCGGACGAGGCCCTGCGTCGGAGAGCGGCGCGGGGCGGTAAGGCCGCGCGAGATCGCATGGAACAGGCAGACCCGGAATTTTATGCTCGGATTGTCAATGCTTATCGCGCCCTCGCTCGCGCCGAGCCTGCGCGCTGGTGCGTGATCGATGGTCGTCGTTCCATCGAAGAAATCGCTCAGCACGTATGGTCTGACCTGAACATGCCGGCCAATCACTCTAGGAACACCCCTCGATAGAGGCCGTTCTTCCTGCATTCCAGGCGCAGCAGTAGCTGACGCGTTATTTAGTGCACATTACGCTCAGATACGGGTCTACCCGGAACGACCAGGCCATCTATGCCCCAGCTTCCTCAGAAACAGCTTGATGAAGTGCGTACGATCTTCAGCGCATTTCTGAAGCGCCGGAACCAGCGTCAGACGCCTGAGCGATACGCCGTTCTGGACGAGGTGTATGAGACTGACGACCATTTCGATGCTGATGAGCTCTACATCAGGCTGAAACAGCGGGGATCGAGCGTTAGCCGCGCGACCGTTTATAACACGCTGGAGCTACTGATCGACTGCGACCTGGTCGTGCGCCACCAGTTTGGTTCGAACCAGGCAAAGTATGAACGAGCTTACAGCTACTGGCAACATGATCATCTTATTTGTATGGATTGTAATGAGCTCTTCGAGTTCTGCGATCCGCGATTACAGGGCGTTCAAGAGATGATTGCCGACATTTTCAAGTTTGACATCAAACACCACTCGCTGAATCTATACGGTCATTGCCGTCGGGAGCAATGCCCGAATAAAACCGTCTAAGTACATTCTTTGTTTATTTTCCCGCGTGTCGTACGATACGGTAGGATATCTGATGGGGGCTTGGCGGAAGCGTCGGATTTCCTTTATTTATGGATCAGGATAGTGTATTACAGTGATAGATATGAGACGCTACCTCACCAGTCTCGCCTTATTGATCGTCGTCAGTGCGGCATCGCCCCTATCTTCAGGGAAGGTCCAGTTGACCTTTTTCCGGGTCTCCGAAGACCCCGGGGGGATGGTGGTTAGCTGGCAGACGGATGCCGAGGAGGAGGTTCGCGAGTATGAGTTGCAGCGAATGACACGGTTTACAAACGACCGGTTCATCAAAGTCGAGTCCTTCCAGCCTCATGGCGTCGACAAGGCTTATACCTTCAAGGACACACAGATTTTCAAAACGAGCACGGAACAGGTCGATTATCAGCTCGAAGTCGTCTATTCGAACGGTCTGCGCGAGTTACTCGCACGAGAGCAGGTTAATTACACGTCAACGGCTATCCGGCGTACCTGGGGAAGTATCAAAGCTATGTTTCAGTAGATTTCCTGTGCTGCTGCGCAGATCTTAGTATGCCTCGAACCCTGATTTTGTCTGGAGAACGCGTCCGCAGGACGATCAATCGACTGGCTTTCGAAGTAATAGAGCATAATCGGGGAGTGGAAAATCTGGTCATTGTGGGGGTCCGCAGCGGAGGAACCGGTCTTGCCGAGGCGCTCGCCGCGCACATTCATCACAATGAAGGGCATGCCGTACGTGTGGAGCACCTTGATGTAACCGAATACAGAGACGATCGGGATCGTACCGTCCCTCGCCCTGCACCGCTGGCCAGGCCGGCCACGATCGATGATCGGGATGTGTTGCTGGTTGACGACGTACTCTTTACGGGCCGCACAGCGCGTGCAGCGCTGGACGCCATCGTACATCTAGGTCGCCCGCGCTCCATCCAGCTTCTTGTACTGATCGACCGC